>JBBSJX010000071.1:0-13432 GCA_038256825.1 Chitinophagales bacterium | reverse complement strand
TATCAATACAAAGTCTTCCTTCATTCGCCGTAGCACTTCAGGGTTATCCCAAACCTCTGCTTCCATTTTACGGCAATTAGCGCAACTATGCCCTGTAAAATCGAGCATCACCGGTTTGTTTAAAGCTTTAGCGGCAGCCATCCCTTCATCCAGGTCAAAATAGGCGGTCAGGCCCAAAGGAATATGTAATTTATCCGTATATTTTTTGGGAGGCTCGGCAGCGCTGCTGACATTACCTGCTCCCATTCCTACGCCCGATTTTTTAAGATCATCTATCTGGTATTTTAATTCCTGCAGGTTAAAATCCTGGTTACCGGTATGTGGTAACCAGCCACCAATGGCTTTGAGCGGGGCACCCCATAAACCCGGGGTTAAATACAAAGCAAAGCAAAAAGCTGCTATTGCAAAAAACAGTCGCGGTACACTTATAAAAGACAGGTCGCTATCGTGGCTGAATTTAAGTTTACCCAGCAGGTATAAGCCCAGCAAAGTAAAAATCACAATCCAGATTACTAAAAATATTTCCCTGTCCAGCAAACGCCAGTGGTAGGCCATATCCACATTGCTGAGAAACTTCATTGCCAGGGCCAACTCAATAAAACCAAAAGTTACTTTAACGGTATTTAGCCAGCCACCACTTTTGGGCAATGATTGCAGCATGGACGGGAAGAAGGCAAACAATGAAAATGGTAAGGCTAATCCTACTCCAAAACCCAGCATTCCTAAAACCGGCGCAAGGCTTACACCTTTGGTAGATGTTTGCCCCAACAAAGTACCCACAATGGGTCCGGTACAGCTAAAACTAACAATCACCAATGTAAGCGCCATGAAAAATATACCCGTCATTCCACCTTTACCGGCTTTTTCATCCGCTTTATTTGCCCAGCTATTAGGCAATGTTAGATCGAAGGCGCCAAAAAACGAAATGGCAAAAACGAGGAATATGGCAAAAAACAATAAGTTGGTAACCGGGTGGGTTGATAAGGTATATAAGGCTTTATCGCCCGAAATCATGGTGAGCAATAAAGTAGGAATGGTGTAAATGAGTATGATAGATAGAGAGTAAAAAACAGCATTTCTTAAACCTTCTGAACGGGATTTGCTTCTTTTTAAGAAAAAACTAACCGTAACCGGAATAAGAGGAAATACACAAGGAGTTAGTACCGCCAGTAAACCGGTAAACAAACAAATCCAGAAAATATTCCAGATAGAGCCGGTTGATTCATCCGCTAATGCTCCACCTGCTACGTTTGTTGCAACTGTTTCACTATCTGCTTTAACCCAAACCGAAAAAGTTTTGTCGCCATTTAAAAAGGTATCACCTTTTTTAGCAAGCCAGGTAACTGATCCTTTAACCACGGCACTATCACCTTCCGCAAGATTGATGGGTTGCTCCCAAAGAACACTATCTGTAAAATACCGGATTACCTCACCACCGGCTGCGGCATCTGCTACACTTTGCAGGTTTCCTTTTTCACTTACTGAATCACTGATTATTTTAAGCGCACTGCTGTCAAAATTTACAGCCGATATAAAAACATCTTCGGGCGTTTGTTTTTTTACCGATAGTAATTGAACCCCCTGGTCAACAATGGCTTTTATTTCAAGGTAGGGTTTGCTGGTATTGTTGTGCCTTGCTTTAAAAGTAAACTGCACAGGTAAGGAGTCCTGTGCAGTTAATGAAATTGAAAAAAGTATACCTGCAATGCAGAAAAGCAGTTTAGCAAATGGTCTCATCTGGTTTTTTTAGTTTTTTTACAAAGAAACATTGAAAGTCTTCTTTGTAGGCGGCAAACATTGGCTGTCGTCACAAGTCATATATTCAACAGTAACCACAACATTGGTTTTAATGTTGCCCCTTACTGCAACCATTTGTTCAAACTGAACCTTTTCACCAAAATACTTAACCTTAGTGTCAAAGTTTTTGTCGTATTCCTCTTTTAACTTGCCTACTTCTTTAACAGTACCTTTTAATGTAACCAATGGGTTATTAGCAAATTTAATTGAAGTTGGGATAGGACCGCCATCGCCGGTGTGTTGAGAGTAAATATGCCATGGCTGCGGTAAAGTTGCCGTTAAAGTAACCACATAAACTGTACCCACTTTTTTTGATGAAGCCGACCATTTGACCGGGTCTTTAATCTGGGCATCGGTGCTGCAACTAATAGTAACCAGGGCAATAACTAAAAGAGAAAAAAATTTACGCATATCAATAATTTAAAAATGATTGTTTAAAGGGTTACATAAGCCAGGCTTATTATAACTTGTTTATAAACGACATATCAATGCAAGTGATGCTCCACTCTTTGTTAATTCAATCCTAACAATTCAAAAACCTTCAAGCCATCCAGGTTGCCCAGGTTGGATGATACGGCTCTTTCGGGGTGTGGCATCATACCAAAAACGTTGCCTGCTTTGTTTCTTATACCTGCAATATTTCTTACGGCACCATTAGGGCAAACATCAATATTAACATCCCCTTTCTCGTCGCAATACCTGAATATTACCTGGTTGTTTGCTTCAAGTTCGTCGAGTACTTTGTCGTTAGCATAATAACGTCCCTCGCCATGGGCAATGGGAATTTGCAGCGGACCCGAAGGATTATTTTGAGCTATTGATTTTAGCCAGACATTTTTACAAATAAACTGCTGGTTGGAGTTTTGAAGTAATACGCCCGGCAATAAATGGCTTTCGCACAAAATCTGAAACCCATTGCAAACGCCTAAAACCTTACCACCTTTTTGTGCAAATTCAATCACAGTCTGCATCATGGGGCTAAAACGGGCAATGGCGCCGCACCGCAGGTAATCGCCGTACGAAAAGCCACCCGGCAATACAATGCAATCTTTGGTGGAGAGCATGCTAATATTTTTATCCTTATGCCAAAGCATTACCACTTCCTTGTTAAGGCTGTTTTGCAGGGCATCCTGCATATCTCTATCGCAATTCGATCCCGGAAAAACAACTACTCCAAATTTCATGGGCTTGTAGGTTTAATTGATTTTGTATTTTTTCAACAGCCAAAAAATATTTTTTATACCAGCACATATTTTCATGTCATCATCGTTGCGTCGCAATCACTTTATCAGCAGTACAAATGGCAGCAATTTTTAAACACATCCGAATTACTACTCATCTTAACAAATAATGGTTGCTGCCTTTAGTTATTACTGTACAAGAGTGCGACGCAAGTAAAGCTTCACAATGATCCAAAGCCAGGTTCAAAAAAAAAATAAAAAAGTTATTCAATTATAAAAATAGAAATCACCACTTATTTTTTGCTTTTACAGGTGGCAAAGGTAGATACCCAATTGTAAAAACGCCCCTAAAATTTTAATAAGTTCCAGTTGTTCAATACAATTAGTACGATTAATATAACGAACATGATATTTGGGAAAGTATCTTTTTTAGGAGTTGAAAAGCTTTTGGCAATATAGGGGCTTACAGGAATAACCCATAAAAGTAAACTATCGAGTGAGGCGTTTTTGCTTACAAAAGGCAATGGCAGCATAATTAACAGCATTACCATAAGTACTCCCCAGTTTTTGCGCACCTGTATTAACATGCGGCCACTTTTAACCTGGAAATAATAAATACCAATAATTAGTATGAGCACCAATGTACCAATGGTTACAAAAAACAAGGGATTTGCATTTACATCCGGCAGGTTTAGCTGAAACTCGGGTATAAAACGCGATACAATGCCCCACTTATCGGTTAAATATAAAATTGCCACTAAAAAATAAAACGGTGTAATTACCCCCATGAGCATTACCAGCCATTCGTTTATATTAAATGGGCGTACCACCATTAAAGCAAAAATGGCAATAAGTATGAGCAAGGTGGTTGGATGGTATAAGAGTATGCAACCGCCAATAAGCAGCCCGATATTGTACAATAAAGTTTTGGGTTTAGGACTGTTGTACAGTTTAATAATTTCGGAAAAAAGCCAAATAATTAAAGTATTAGCCACTAAAGCCGGGGTCATCTGGTTCCACTCAGTAAAAATAGCGGTGACTAATATATAAACCATGGCCGTAAGAAACGATGGCTTTACAAACATGTGCTGGTTGTTAAACACATAGTTAAGCCTTAAGGCCTGGCTGATAACTAGCGCATGGTAAAGCAGCAAGACCAACACAGGATCCCAATGGCTAACATAACGCAGCAAAAAAACAGATATTAAACCATCGTTTGAAGCCGCTACCACCACTGGCGGAAATATAAAAAAATGGGCATGCACAGCAATGCTGAGCATTAAAAGCCAAATAATTGTTACTGGAGATCTATCTTTAAAAAGGGCAACCACTTAATTAATCTTATAATTCTACACGTGCAAAACAAAGATAATTTCGGTACATGCATGGAATTATAATTTGGCGAATGCCTACCTGTTTACCGTAACGCGGCATAAAATCGTATCCCTTATCCAGGTTTTTTAAAGTAGGATTGCGGATAACTTTACCTGTTGGGCTGATGCTTTGGTTGGTTAACAACTGGGCCCGCTTTTCCTGCTGGTTAAATAAAAAGTGTAACTGATCGCCCGAGTTTAACATCTGGTAGCCAATCAGGGCATCTGAATCATCGTCCCACTGCGATTTATTAATTACGTTACTCCAATCGGTATGCCCGGTACTGTCGAAAGATATTAACAGGATGTTTTCAGCATGGTAACGGTTTAATTGGTTTGAATTAAAATTATTATAACGCCACCAGGGGTAACCATACGAGTAAGGGCTGAACATATAATAATCGGATGGGCGCATAAAAGGCGATCCATATAAATAATTATTACGATTTACACCTCCGCGACCAGTTGTATAAAATGCTTCGGCTGCCAGTAAAAAACCGCCGTCTTTTTTAATGATCAAATTCTTAATGAAATAATCGTTGAAAGCTGATTTAAAACTATTTTCACCCTTGGCATCGGTTCTAAGGTTGTCTTCAAAAGGCATGGATGCATTGGTGGTAATGGCGTTGGAACCCCTGTTCCAGATGGCCAGGTATAATCCTTCAATATTTCCCCGGCGGCTTTTGTTGAAAAATGAGGTTATGATATAGTTCTTATTATAATTATCCACTTTAATACGCAATTCATCCAGGTAACTCCCATTTAACTTAACCTCTCTTTCGGTTACAAACCCGCTTCCAAAAGGCTTGATATCGAGAAATAGTTTCTGGATGTTGTCTTCCTGTTGGGCCTGTACGGCACGAGCAAAAACCAGGTTTCCATCATTATCCAATTGAAACTCACTTAAAAAATCATGACGCTCCCCCATGGGAACATTGAGGTACTGTTTTTCCTGAAATTTTAATTCTTTGTTGAATAAGACTGTGGTAAGCAGGTGATTGTCGTCGTTTTTGGTATTAACTTTTATAACGGCAATATGCTGTTTGTCCTCACTGTTAATAACTGAGTATAATTTATTACTTGCCCAAAAACTCAAAGCGGTCGTATCTAAAATCATAGGCTCGCCCACTTTTTTGCCACTTGCGTCAATTTTTGCTGCCATGCAATAAACCACCCCTCTTTTTTGATATTGGTAAAACATGTAAAAAAATTCGGGATAGGCCAGGAAATCAGCATTAATGATACGATCGGGAAGAAAATTGTATTTAACACGGTCTGTCTCTTTCATATCCATATCGTAAACCGACATAGAATGGGAGTCCCGTATATTTTTATACACAAGAATATTTTCATCAAATTTTCCAATAATTTCAAAATTGGTTTGCCTGATATCGCTTTTGTCCGGCTCGGAATAGACTACCTGCTGCCCAATGCTATTTAAAGAAATAAAGGCCAGGAAAATAAAAAAAGCAAAACTTTTTATGTTCATGAAACAAAATGTTTTTAAGGATAACAAATGTAAGTGTTGCAAAATATGTTCTTGCTAATAATACTTTAAAAACAATCAGGCCCGGATATTATAACAAATAACATACAATCTCAAAAAAAATTAATAAAAACAACCATTAAATTAAGTGATAAATAAGTTTTTAGTGGAACCTCCTCTATTTTACTTTTACATTTGTTAACAATAGATTGTTTCTTTAAATATTCTTACGTAGTGAGCAAGAACTTAAACAAGGTATCGGGTGCCGGACTTTTAATAGCACTTGGAATTATTTACGGCGATATCGGCACATCTCCTTTATATGTTTTTAATGCCATCATCAGCGAACGGATGATTACAGAAGAACTAATTATTGGCAGCCTTAGTTGTATCATCTGGACCTTAACCCTGCAAACCACTATTAAGTATGTGATCCTTATACTTAAAGCAGACAATAATGGTGAAGGAGGAACTTTTGCACTATATGCCTTAGTAAGACGAAGACGAAAATGGCTGGTAATGCCGGCCATGCTTGGAGGAGCCGCCCTTCTGGCTGATGGAATAATTACTCCACCCATATCCATCACCTCCGCAATTGAAGGTTTACGAAAAATACCTGTTCTTCACGATATACAGACTTCCACTATTGTTATCATTGTTCTTATAATCCTCTGTTTATTTTTCTTTTTACAACAATTTGGCACCGCATCCATTGGTAAATTATTTGGCCCTATCATGCTCGTATGGTTTTCGATGCTGGGCATATTGGGTGCCATGCACATAATGGATGATCTTTCAATTTTTAAAGCTTTTAATCCATATTACGCTGTTCATTTTTTAACAGTGTACCCACATGGCTTTTGGTTGTTGGGTGCCGTTTTTTTGTGTACAACAGGAGCCGAAGCTTTATATAGTGATTTAGGGCACTGCGGAAAAGGGAACATCAGGATGTCGTGGACTTTTGTGAAATCGTGTTTACTTCTAAATTATTTGGGACAGGGAGCTTTTTTATTAGCCAACCGTACAGGTTTGGTTATAACTGCCCAATTAAAAGAACAATTAAATATTAATGCCTTTTATGACCTGATGCCTCAATGGTTTGTTTTAGCAGGCGTTGTTATAGCTACAACGGCTGCTATCATTGCCAGCCAGGCTATGGTTTCGGGATCGTTTACCCTGATTAGTGAAGCCATCAGGTTAAACCTATGGCCCAAATTAAAAATCAGGTATCCATCGGAAGAAAAGGGCCAGTTGTTTATACCACGTATCAATGCATTGATGTTTATAGGATGTGTAATTGTGGTACTTTACTTTCAAAAGTCATCCAGGATGGAGGCAGCATATGGTTTAGCTATTGTTTGCACTATGATAGCCACAACTATTTTATATGCCAATTTTATGGTGCTGCACCGTACTAAAAAACGTTTTATTTACCTTTTTCTTTTTGCATACATTATTATCGAGGTTGGATTTTTAGTTGCTCTTTTACAAAAATTTACCCACGGGGGTTATATTTCATTAATGGTAGGATCTTTTATGTTTACCATTATGTATGCCTGGTACCGTTCACGCAAAATCAGAAACAGGTATATTGAATTTGTTCGGATGGAACATTACTTACCACAAATACAGGAGTTAAGCAACGATAAAACCGTTCCTAAGTATGCTACCCACCTGGTATATATGACCAGCGCAAACAATCCAAAGGAAATTGAGCATAAAATCATTTACTCCATACTAAATAAAAAACCTAAACGTGCCGACATATATTGGTTTATACATGTTGACTCGCTGGATGACCCGTACACCTGCGAGTACAGTGTTGATCATATTATTCCAAACGATGTGATCAGGGTGGAATTTAGATTAGGTTTCAGGGTGGCACACCGCATAAACCTGATGTTCAGGCAGGTGGTTGCCGACCTGGTTTTAAATAAAGAAGTAAACATTACCAGCAGGTATGAGAGCCTGGAAAAAAATAATGTTGCAGGCGATTTCCAGTTTATTGTTATGGAAAAATACCTGAGCCAGGATAATGAACTACCCTTTAATGAAAAAATAATCATGAAGATTTATTTCTGGATAAAGGAAATGAGCCTTAGCGAAGAGCGTGGTTTTGGATTAGACCCCAGTAATGTTATCGTTGAACAGTTTCCTTTAATTGTTGCCCCGGTTACCAATATTAATTTAAAAAGGCTGGTTAATAAATACGACGAAGAAGAAGAGGTTTATTAAGCATTTTCAAAGTAGTTTAAGCTGAAATACTGTTGCATTTTGTTATTTGGTTGAAGAGTGCGACGCAACGATGCCGCTATAAAAAACGGGTGCTGGTACCATAAAATCTTTTATTCATACTTTTTAAGCGATCACCGTTTTATGAGCACCTTCGTTATTATTATTTTAATTTATGCAGCGGTGCTTTTGCTGGTTTACCTGGTTCAGGAAAAATTTATATTTAAACCAGAAAAATTACATGCCGATTTTAAGTACATATTTAACTACCCATTTAAAGAACTTTTTTTTGATGTAGAACCTGGTGTACGTATCAACGGTCTTCATTTTTTTGTAAAGGAACCAAAAGGACTGATACTATATTTTCATGGAAATACCCGCAGCATTAAAGGCTGGGCTAAATATGCCCGCGATTTTTTTCGTTACCAGTACGATGTGGTTTTAGTGGATTATCGCGGTTTTGGAAAAAGTACCGGTAAACGCAGCGAGCATGAAATGTTGCAGGATATGCAATTTGTTTACAACACACTTTTACAAGAATGTAACGAGCATCACCTTATTGTTTATGGCCGAAGTTTGGGTAGCGGTTTTGCTACAAAAATTGCAAGCGAAAACAAACCGCGATACCTAATACTGGACTCCCCATACTACAGTTTTTTAAAAGTGGCCGAACGGTTTTTACCCATTTTACCCAACCGCTGGATTTTGCGCTACCACCTGCGTACCGATTTATGGATTAGAAAGGTTAACTGCCACACCTACATTATTCATGGAACCCGCGACTGGCTCATTCCAATTAAGCAAAGCGAAAACCTGCATAAAATCAGCCCACACAAAATCACCCTCATTCGTATACATGGCGGAAGGCACAATAACCTTCCATCGTTTCCGGAGTACCACAATTTTATTAGGGATATTTTACAGTATTAACCCGAATGCCTGAACGCTAAACGGGTAAATTTGCAAAAACTTCTACTTGCAGCAACAAAAGCCCCAAACAAATAAAACGAAATTATTACGCTGGATAAAAATTGTCTTGCTGGTTTATAGCATTATAGGTATTGCAGTTTACTATGCACAGGAATACATTATGCTTCACCCCATTAAACTGGATAAAAGCCACAAGTATAACTTTAAGCATCCTTTTAACGAGTTGAATATTGCTTACGACAACAACTCGAATATTAATATAATTCGTTTTACACAACCACAGGATTCCGCAAAAGGAGTGGTTTTGTATTTTCACGGAAACAAAAATAACATAGCGCGGTACACCCGTTTTGTTCCCAATTTTACCCGTAACGGGTACGAAGTCTGGATGATAGATTATCCTGGATTTGGTAAAAGTACCGGCAATTTTACAGAGGAAACTTTGTACAACTGGTCGCTGGTATTGTACAACATAGCCCGCAAACAATACCAACCAGCCAATATTATCATTTACGGAAAGTCGTTAGGAACGGGCATTGCTGCACAGTTAGCCAGCGTTCGCGATTGCAAAAGCCTGGTTTTAGAAACACCGTATTATAGCATGACCTCCCTTGCCGGAAGGTTTTTCTGGATGTACCCGCTCGACAAGATGATACACTACAAATTACCCACCAACGAGTTTTTGCAAAAGGTTACGGCACCCGTTGTAATTTTTCATGGCACCAGCGATAATATTATTCCTTACAGTAATGCGGAAGAGCTAAAAAAGGAACTTAAACCTGGCGATGAATTTATAACCCTGGAAGGTGGCACCCATAATTCGCTGAACGGCTTTAAACAAATGCAACAAAAGCTCGACAGTATCATGCAATAGCATCCCATCAGGAGTTTTTTCCTTTTTAATTTTTCCTTTTTAATTTTTAATTTTTATTGTCCCATCATTTGTTTTCCAATGCATCATCCTTGCGTCGCACTCTTCTACCACAGTATTTTATAGCAGCATAACTATATACCATGTTTTACCAAAATGCAATAAATTGGAGACAATAAACCTTTAGAGCTCTAAGCAACTTTCAAAAATTTTAATTATGAAACAATTGTTCCTGGCTATATTATTTTTTGCAATATCAGGATGGTCTGCAACCGCAACACCTACCGATTTAATTATTAATGATACTGCTTCAAAAAAAGCCACGCATTGCTATTGCGGGCTTAGGTATTGAATCAAGCACCTTTTCGCCGGCGCTTACAACCGAGGAAGCCTTTCATGCAAAATATGGCGACAATGTTTTTACATCATACAGGTTTTTATCAGCAGATTCTCCATTACGCAATGCCGCCGAATGGATACCTACGCTGGTAGGCAAATCATTACCTGGAGGTGCTGTAACCAGGCAAGCGTACGAATCGTTGGTTAACCAAACATTAACTGCACTTAAAAAAAACCTTCCTTACCATGGGCTCTTTCTTGATATTCACGGCGCAATGAGCGTTGTGGGTCTACAGGATCCTGAAGGGGATTTCATTACCCGTATCCGCAAAGTCATCGGTACCAAAACGCTTATTTCTACCACCATGGATTTACATGGAAATGTATCGTTTTGCCTGGCAAAAAATACCGACCTCATTACGTGCTATCGCATGGCGCCGCACGAAGACGCTATGGAAACCAAAGAAAGAGCAGTTAAAAATTTACTAAGCCGCCTGCAAAGTGGCAAAGGCAAACCCGCCTATAAAGCTTATGTTTCTATTCCTGTTTTATTGCCCGGCGAAAAAACCAGTACCCGGATTGAACCCGGCAAACGTATTTACGAAGCCGTTGCCCCCGCTGCGGCCCAGGAAGGCATTATTGACGCGGCAATATGGATAGGGTATGCATGGGCCGACGAGCCCCGCAATCACGCTGCCGTAATGGTTACAGGCGATGACAAAGAAAAAGTTACCAAAACTGCTGAACAACTTGCACAAACATTTTGGAACGCCCGTAAAGAATTTGAATTTGTTGCCCCTACCGGTACGCTAACCGAGTGCCTGGATAAAGCAATTAATAGCAGCAAACATCCATTTTTCATCAGCGACTCCGGCGACAACCCAACTGCAGGAGGAGCAGGCGATGTTACCTGGACGTTAACCCAGATATTAGCCCGACCCGAATTTAAAACTGAAAACGGGCCTTCACTTATTTATGCCTCCATACCTGCTCCCGACCTTATAGCAAAGGCAATTAAAGCCGGTATTGGTGGCCAGGTAACAGGATATGCCGGCGCTAAAGTTGATGCACGTTATGCTCCGCCTATATTACTTTCAGGCATAGTTGAATCCATAATTTATGGAGATAAAGATGCTGCTACAGAAGCAGTAATTAAGGTAGGCAGCGTTCATGTAATTATTACAGAAAAACGCAAACCCTACCATAAAGAGGCTGACTTTACCCGACTGGGCCTGCAACCCCGTAAAGCTGATATTGTTGTTGTAAAAATAGGTTACCTGGAGCCCGAACTTTATGCAATGCGTGCCGACTGGTTATTAGCTTTAACGGTTGGCGGTGTTGATCAAAATCTGGAGCGCCTTAACTATAAACACATTCAACGGCCCATGTTTCCACTGGATAAAAACATGCCTGCACCAGACCTTTCAGCTAAATTAATCCCTGCATCAAACCAGTAAATTTGATTTAATTAATAGCAAAGGTTAATAATGAAACCTGCATAAAATTTTGCCCATAGCTTTCTGTAACAACATCAATTTTTGATCCTGCAATTTTAGCTATTAAAACAGGCGATGTAATTGAAATCTTTCCTTTTTTGAAATCAACCTGTTCTGGCTTGCAAGTGAACAATGATGATGGTTAGCCCATGATCGTTACCAAAAGTAGAAGTAAGCGAAGCGCCAGAGGTCGGTCAGGCTACAACAATGTATCATAAATTTTATAATGCTGGTAACATAAAAAGCCTTAATCGTAAAACATATTATTAATTGCTTGTTTACTACTACCAGGCAATCGTGTATTTTTATATTCTGCAAGTTAACCACCACGTTAAATAATAATTATGACAATAATGAAAGCCAATTATATAAGCACAACAAAATGGACCATTTTATTAATGCTATGTTTTTATTCAATTAACGATTTGTTTGCCCAACAGGAAAACAAACCTATTACAACTAAAGTGGTTAAAAAGGGCGATGGTTTTATATTAATCCGCAATGGTAAACCCTATTTTATTAAGGGCGCAGGAGGCACCAGTTATATGGAACGATTGGCGCAGTATGGTGGTAATAGTATACGTACCTGGAACACGACCAATGGCAACGAAATTTTAAATAAAGCGGAGCAGTTGGGGTTAACGGTAACAATGGGACTAAATGTAGCCCGCGAACGCCATGGCTTTGATTATAGCGATGCTGCCGCAGTTAAAGAGCAACTGGAAAAGTTACGCATGCAGGTACGCCAGTACCGCAACTATCCTGCTTTATTGGCCTGGGGTATTGGCAACGAGTTAAACCTTGAATATACCAATGTTAAGGTTTGGGATGCAGTAAATGACATTGCTAAAATGATACACGAGGAGGATCCACATCACCCGGCAACCACCATGCTTGCAGGCGCTTCAAAAAAAGAAATTGACCTGATTAAAGCTAAGTGCCCTGCTTTAGACCTGTTATCGTTTCAGGTTTATGGCGGTTTGGCAACGCTGCCAAAAGCATTAACCAATGCCGGCTTTAATGGTGCGTATATGGTAACCGAATGGGGGCCAACGGGCCACTGGGAAACCACTATAACCCCGTGGAAAGCCGCAGTAGAGGAAACCAGCAGCCAGAAAGCCAATGTTTATAAAAACCGCTACGAAGCATCAGTTAAACAGGATAACCGTTGTGTGGGATCATATGTTTTTTTATGGGGGCAAAAGCAGGAAAGAACTCCTACGTGGTATGGCCTGTTTACCGAGAAGGGAGAAGAATCGGAAGTAGTAGATGTTATGCAATACCTGTGGACCGGAAAATACCCTGCAAACCGGGCGCCTCATATGGACACTTTTTTATTAAACCATAAAAAAGCGACCGACTTTGTTTATTTAGAGCCCGGTAAGGAATATGCTGTAAACGTGTTGGTAACTGATCCTGATGGCGATGCATTAACCCTGCGCTGGGAATTATTACCCGAAAGCACTGACCTTAAAAATGGCGGCGACCGCGAATCCCGTCCTGAAGCAATTGAAGCAATAATAAACAAAACAGGAGATCATACTTACCAGGTAACTGCGCCAACAAATAAAGGCGCCTTCAGGCTTTTTGTTTTTGCCAGCGATGGACATAATAAAGTGGCTACAGGCAATATTCCGTTTTATGTGCAGTAAATGTTGCCGCTGTTGAAAATTGAAGAGTGATTTGAGTTTTGTTGGTTGGTAAAGTACAGTAAAGCTTTGATGGCG
>JBBSJX010000070.1:0-13460 GCA_038256825.1 Chitinophagales bacterium | reverse complement strand
TGTTATAGGGTACAAGAGTGCGACGCAACCGGGGCTACATAGTGATTGAATGTTTGGTTACCAAAAAATAAGCTTTTTTAATTTACCATTTACCAATTGTTTAGCTATTATCCGCTTATTTAAAGCACCCTGAATACCCGTGAGTTTGTGGGTAGCAAAATGGTAAATTAGGCAATTGCGCCTTCTGTTGTTTCCATGCTGCTATCGCCTCCATGCGATTTTTATAGATTTCGTAAACGAACGATAAAACCAGCCCGATGCCCTGCACTATAGGGTTGGATATAAAAAACGACTGAAAATATTATTGCTGATTTTTAACGGGACATCAGGTCCATTATCACGCACCCTTAATTTGATAAAGGTTTTTTTTACTGTCGGTTATGTTTGCCCATTTGGTTGATACCTCTACCATATGATTGTAGTTTTTGGGGTGTAATTATTTGCGGGCAGCTACGGAGTAAACTGCATTGCTGTACAGGCTTTAAAGTACTTTACAAATTTCCTGCGGAATTAATTCAATTGCGTTAATGGTACGATCGTACTGGGCGTTTAACGTGGCGGTTAACTAGAGGTAGGTGGCTTTTATACCGTGATAAGTTATGCGTAAATATTCTTCGGCCAGGTCTTTTATATCAACCAGTTCTTTTTTGCCTGTGCTTTTGCCGGAGTGTAAAAGCATTCTTTTCACTATTAAATCGGCCAGTTTGCTATAGTGTAAAATTTTGCCAATGTTTATGCGGATGTTCTTAGCTGGGTAACCTCGTGCTTCCAAAACCTATTCCAGTATTTTTTCCATTATAAAGTCATTCATAAAATATCCTTCACCAATATCAATATCATCTTGACTGATAATTTTGAAGCCATGAAGCTGGTAAAAAGTTAGTGCTGTGTTGGCACGGTTAACATTCAGGTGCAGCTTTTTTCCGCCCAACTTTTTAATTTCTGATTGAACCGTTTGGAGTAATTTTTTACCAGCCCCGCTCTTTTGAATATGCGGTAAAACATACAGCTTATGTAATTTATAAATGTCGGCCTCCAGGTGCGAAAAGGCGGCAAAACCAATAGTGCCTGTTTGATTGGCAGCCAGGTAAAATTGTTGACCCTTGTTTATTTGTTGGATTAAAGCTTCGGTGCTATAAATGAGGTGGAGCATATAGTGTAACTGCTCATTGGTAAGAATGGTGGCATAGGCAACCGGCCAGGTTTCGTTAACTATTTGCTGGATAACAGGGATGTCGTTTAAAGTTGCCGAACGAATTAGTAATTCCCCTGCTGCTGTTGGGTTCGTCATAATGCCGGGTTTTCTTTAGGGCTTTTGTTCTTTTTGTTTTGCAACCATTTATTTGCTTTGTGCGATAGGTAAGCACTGCCTGCACCCACTACAGCGGCCCCCATTAAATCGGTTGGGTAGTGCTGGCCTAAATACAAACGTGAATAACCGATAGCACCAGCCCACGCATAAGCCGGTGCCACCACGTACCATTTTTTAAATTGAAGGGATAGGGTAGTTGCCGAGCCAAAGGCTAAGGCGGTGTGGCCCGAAACAAAGGATTTTCCATTTTGGTAAATATCAGGGTGGATATCGGTATATGTTTGATAGGGACGATCGCGGTTTACGGCCACCTTTATAATTTGAATGGATGCGGCATTGATTGCCAAGGTTCCAAACGATTCCAATGCATGTTTCTGCAGATCTTTATTGTCGTGCGGCAAACTTGCAGCAAACATGATGAGCGGCAAACTGTACGAGATGGGTTTGGAAGTTCGGGTGATGTTTTGCCAGAAATTTGAATTGGGCACATCGGGATTGGCGTGCTTTAAAATATTTACTTCCCAGTTTTGCGCGGGGCTTATAAAAAAAGCAAACGAAAAGCATACCGGGAGTATCCACTTTATAAACCAGCCCGCATTGGTATTCATGTTAATAGTTTTGCATACCGGAGGATACTCCCGGTTCTTATTACAAATTCGATAAGCTTTCTTCTAATACCTTAATTCGTGCTAATGCATCTGCCTGTTTTTTCTTTTCCAGGTCCACCACCCCGGTACGTGCATTGGCCACAAAACGTTCGTTCGACAATTTTTTAATGACACTTTCTAAAAATTGTTGCTGGTGTTTCAGGTCTTTTTCCAGTTCGTCTTTTACTGCAACGGCATCAATCTCTTTCTCGCTCTCAATATAAAACTTATCTTTTTCAACCGCTACAACAATGGTGTTTGCTGGCGTGGAAGTAGTATAAATAATGCTATCAGCATTTACCTGTTTTGCTAAAATCAACTCAATATCGCTATAATCATCCCGGTCGTTGGTTTGAATGTACAGTTTAATGGTTTCTTTAGGTTTTACCTGGTTTTTGTTACGGGCATCGCGCAGTGCTGATATTACTTTTTTAAGTAAATCGCCCTCGGCTAATATTTGTTTTTTAGTTGGCTGAATAGGTGCAAACTGTTTTATTGCCAAATCATCATCAAGCGTTCTTTCTTTTAACAAATGGTAAATTTCTTCGCTGATGAAAGGCATATAAGGATGTAGCATCTGCATCAATTCCTCGAAAAAGCCTACTGTTTTTTGGTAAATGTCGGCATCAATCGGTTGTTCAAAACCGGGTTTAATCCACTCCAGGTACCAGCTACAGAAATCATCCCATATTAATGAATACAAGGTTTTCAACCCCTCGCTTAACTTGAACTGACCGTACATGGTTTCCATCTCGGCCCGCACACTATTAAGCCTGCTTTCAAACCATTCTATAGCAAAGTTTCTTGTTTCGGATGATTCAGTTGCAGCAATTACATCCAGGTCGGCATGTAAATCCCGTACAGGTTGTTGAACCGCTATGCGTTCGTCGGTGGTTGGAGCCTGGCGGCCTTCCCACATTTTCAGCAACTTTAGGGCGTTCCATAGTTTGTTATTAAAATTTCGACCCTGCTCCAGGCTCGCCTCATCAAATAATAAGTCGTTACCGGCGGGCGAAGAAATCATAATGCCAAAGCGAACCGCATCGGCGCCATATTTATCAATCAGGTCTAAAAGGTCGGGGCTATTGCCCAGACTCTTGCTCATTTTCCGGCCCTGTTTATCGCGTACCATACCGGTAAAATAAACATTGGAAAAAGGCTTTTGGTCTTTGTAATGCATACCGGCCATAATCATACGGGCCACCCAAAAAAAGATGATATCCTGCCCGGTTACCAATACTGCACCGGGATAGTAATAATCAATTTCGGTATTGTTGCCCGGTTCCGAAATGCCCTTGAATACTTCCATAGGCCATAACCACGAGGAGAACCAGGTGTCTAAAACATCTTCGTCCTGCACCAGTTTGCCCCCATGAACGCTGATTGTGCCAAATGTGTTTTGCATTTGTTGTAAGGCATCGTACTCATTTTCCGCAACCACCATATTTCCTTTATCGTCGTACCAGGCGGGTATTTGCTGGCCCCACCATAGTTGGCGGCTGATACACCAGTCTTTCACATTCTCCAGCCAATATTTATACGTAGCTAAAAACTTTTCGCCGGGGTGTATTTTGATTTCGCCGTCTATTACTGCTTTTAAAGCAGGCTCCGCCATTTCCTTCATTTTTACAAACCATTGGGTTGAAATGCGTGGTTCTACTACTGCACCACTCCGCTGGCTGTAACCCAAACGGGTTTGGTATTCTTCGGTTTTGGTTAAGAAACCTTTTTTCTGTAACTCAGCAATAATTTTTTTACGAGCTACAAAACGGTCTTCACCTACATAAATCTGGGCAGCTTCGCTCAGGGTGCCATCTTCGTTTAAAGTATCTACCACTTCAAGTGTATGCTTCAGGCCCAGGTTGTAATCATTAATATCATGTGCCGGGGTAACTTTAAGGGCACCCGTACCAAAAGTGGTATCAACATAATCGTCGAATATGATGGGGATTTTGCGGTCGATTAGGGGAACAAGGGCATACTTACCTTTTAAATGTGCAAATCGTTCATCGTTTGGATTAACACAAATGGCGGTATCGCCCATGATGGTTTCGGGGCGTTGGGTAGCAATGGAAATGGTTTCGCCCAAATCGTTTCCATTTTCTTCTACCAGTTTGTAGCTTAAATAATATAAGGTTCCCTGTAAATCTTTAAACTCCACTTCTTCATCGCTGAGGGCCGTTTTAGCTGCAGGATCCCAGTTAATCATACGAGCACCGCGATAAATCAATCCTTTATTGTAAAAGTCTACAAAAACCTTCATAACGGCCTTGTAATAATGATCGTCCATGGTAAAGGTTACCCGGCTCCAATCCACACTACAACCCAACCGGTCAATCTGGTTGTAAATAATACCACCATATTTTTCTTTCCATTCAAAGGCGTATTTCAAAAACTCCTCACGGGTAAGGGTGTTTTTGTCAATGCCCTTTTCTTTTAGCATTTGCACCACTTTGCTTTCGGTAGCAATGCTGGCATGATCGCTGCCGGGAACCCAGCAGGCATTAAATCCACTCATACGAGCCTTGCGCACTAAAATGTCCTGCACGGTTTCGTTTAGGGTGTGGCCCATATGTAAAACACCTGTAACGTTAGGAGGGGGAATCACAACAGTATATGCCGGACGCTCGTCGGGGGTACTGGTAAAGTATCCTTCGTTGCGCCAGTGCAGGTTCCATTTTATTTCAGTTGCCTGCGGTTCGTAGTTTTTGCTTAATTCCATAATATGTAAATGCCTGTTTTACCAACGCGGTTTAACAGGGTAGGGTAAATGTTTTAAGTGGCAGCAAATGTACAAAAAGTAAGGATGGACGAACTGCCCAAAGTTTTATTATTAAAGAGGGATTTTTGGGGACGGGCATGAGTGCAATACCCATCATCCGTTGCAGCCTGACCGACTACCGGCGGTTCGCACTCTTGTACTATGTAAGCAAATTTAAAATTTAAGGATAAAATTCTTTCATTTTAAACTCATAGGAAGTCCATCCTTTGTTGTTTATGACAACACCAATGACAGCATTCGCACTTACTATTCCACTTCTTACAAAATCTATCACCCCTCAAAAGCAAAACGACTTACTTTATGAGTTAGTCGGGCAGCAGTAAAACACAACTATTTTATTTCAACAGCTACTTGCATTTGATTTTTTTAAATATTAATTTGACATTTAAAATCTTCCCCTAATAAGAATTTTTCGTCGGTTTGCTCCTATCTACTGCACCTCAACAATTTTGAGGACGATCTGATAACCCTGCCTATAAAAATCACCCATGCTGCAATTGCTTTAAATGCCTGAAATGGCTTAAATAATTCGGCTTATGAAAAAAATAATACTGTTGTCTTTGGTAAAAATGCTTTTTTTACTGTCTGCTAAGTCTGGCAGCGCACAAAGTGCTGTTCGTGGAAGTGTTGTTAATGGAGACGGCCAACCTTTAGAGGCTGCTTCTGTTTTACTTGTCAGTTCAAGGGACTCTTCTTTGGTACAGGGTCAGGTGACAAATAAAAGTGGCTCTTATACCTTTACCGGTATTCCTCCCGGCAGTTACTGTATCGCTTTGAGCTACACTGGTTTAAAAGATACTTATAGTTCAGCTTTTCAGCTTTTCAATGACGTTGATATTTCTATTCCTATGCTCAAAATTCAAAAACAGGAAATAAATGTTGGCAATGTAACAGTTACCAGCAAAAGACCTTTGTATGAGCAAAAGATTGACAGGATGGTGATTAATGTGGCTAATAGCATTACTAATGCCGGAAGCACAGCTTTGGATGTGTTGATGCGTTCCCCAGGCATTACCGTTAACCAGCAAAACAGTACTATATCAATGAGCGGTAAAGAGGGCGTTTTTGTGATGCTTAATGGCAAAATAAACCGCATGCCTGTTACTGCATTGGTTCAAATGTTATCAGGAATGAGTTCGTCAAATATTGAGAGAATAGAACTCATAACTACTCCCCCCGCAAATTTCGATGCAGAAGGAAACGCCGGCTTTATCAACATTATTTTGAAGAAAAATATGGAGTACGGAACAAACGGCTCCTTTTCTCTTACAGCAGGTTATGGAGTGGGTGGCGGTCCGGTTGAAGGTGGCAGCATTAACCTGAATCATCGCAGGCCTGGTTGGAACGTTTATGGAGACTATTCTTTCGGCCGGACAACTCCAAACACCCTCATGTATGCAACCCGGAAGATTATTGGAAACGATATCATTGAAAACTTTATGACCACCGACAGAGATGACTTTAGAAGAAATCATAGCGGCAGGCTTGGTGTTGATTATGAACTAAGCAATAAAACTGTATTAGGCGTATTGTTGTCCGGCTTCAGTAACATGTATAGTATGAAAGCTATAAACACCACCAGTATATATAAAAATGGTTCGTTGGACACCACTATCATTATTGATAATCCCGAAAGGCATCCTTTGAATAACTATAGCGCTAATGTTAATCTGTTGCAGCATTTTAAAGCCGAAGAACAATTGTCTATAAACCTGGATTACATTTATTACAATGACGCGAACACCCTTACTTATCTCAACAATTTTTATAGCGGGAATGGGCGTTTTATTTACAGCGATAGAACGAAAAGTAACAAAGAGACACCAATTCATTTTTGGGTAGCTACCGCCAACTATTCTAAAAAGTTAGGAAAGAAGATGGATATGGAAGCCGGGATAAAATCTACTTTTTCCACCTTTGTAAATGATGTGAAGGTGGAAAGAGAGCTTCAAAATAACTGGAAGATTGATAACGATTTAACCGCCAGGCACAACTTAAAAGAAAGGATACTTGCAGCTTACACTTCGTTTAATATTACGTTCAATGAAAAAACAAAATCTAAAATAGGGGTTCGTTATGAATACACTAACTCAAACTTAGGCTCAGAAACCAAAAAAAATATTGTTGACAGGCAGTATGGAAATTTGTTTCCCAGCGTATTTCTTTCACATGACTTAAATGATAAAAATTCTTTAAACTTTTCTTATAATCGCCGCATTACCCGACCCACTTTTAATGAGATGGCTCCCTTTATATATTTTGTTGACCCCAATACTTTTTTTTCCGGGAATCCTGCACTGCAGCCATCTATTTCGGATGCTGTTAAAGTAGATTACATCTTGAAGCCTTTTATTTTTTCCCTTTCGTATACATACGAAAAGAATACTATCACCAATTTTACTCCCACTGTAGACCCGGTTAAAAACAAGCAGACTTTCGCCGGGCAAAACCAGAAATATAAGCATATGGCTAACGCAACTGTTTCTCTGCCAATTACAGTAACAAAATGGTGGAACACGCAGAATAATATAACCGGTCAGTGGAATCAGTTGCATGCATTGTACAAGGGTGTTCCCCTTACAATTACGCAACCAGCGCTGCAACTTAATTCTACCCAGTCGTTTTTTTTACCTAAAAATTATTCAATAGAAGTGAACGGCAATTATCAATCCGCAGGTTTTTTTGGTTTTTTTCGTATGAAGTCTTTGTTATCATTAAATTTTGGTCTGCAGAAAAAGCTACCTAACAATACCGGTTCTTTGGTTTTTAATGTTACTGACTTTTCAGGCCCGCCTCGTTTCAGAATCTATATTGATGCACCTGAACAAAATTTAATTAGCTACTTCAATGGCCGATTTACTGTTACCACCTTCAAGCTTACTTATTCAAAAAACTTTGGAAGTTCGAAAGTAAAAGCAAATAGAACAAGACAAACAGGTTCAGAAGAAGAAAAGCAACGGGTTCAGGCTAACTAATATTGTTATCTGTTACAACAGTGTAGGTAAATTAAATCAATTGGTTAAATCATTGAGCAATGAAAAACATAGGGTTGCTATTTCTGATTTCCGTAGTTCTAATATCGCAGCAATCATGTGAGCAGAAAACAATGCGCCTTCTAAGGATTTGATTGACAAAATTAATTTTTAAAAGAGGACAACTTATTTCCTGTAATGGTCATAAGTAATTTGGAACAATTGAATTTAAAACCTCTTGCAATGGAAGTGTAAAGAAAGATTTCAACCATTAAGTAAAACTGTTGCACACCTTTGAATATGATGAAACAGAGAAAGCTTTTGCAAAGGTTATATATTTTGAACCAACGTGTGACATGGCAGATTGGGGGGTAGCCATGTAAAATTTTCATCAATTGTGGACTCCTCTAACAGAGGCTGAATTTAAAAAGGTGCATGAGCAATTCAAATAGCATAATCATCGGCTCAGCATTAAAAAGGATGCAAGTTTCTGATTGCATTGCGCAGTTTCTCTTGCTTCAGTATCCTTTTATTTTTATTTAAATATAATCTGCTAAATGATTACAAAGTGTAAAAACCAGGTATTTAACTGGTGAATAAAGATTTGCAGTACAAGTGAGTGACACAACGATGTATAATTATTAATCATCTGCTGGTTAACAAAATAGTTTTTAAAAGTAAGCTGTGAGCATAAAAAAGCCCCGCATGGTAGCGATAAACCAACCATCCGGGGCAATAAAATAAGAGAAAAATTTACCTGGCTGGTGTTAAAATAATGTTTTTGTATTCAACAGCACCATGATCGCCTTGTATGTAAATAGGGCCCGGCTCGCCTTCATTGCTGTCTAATGCGCCGCCGGTAATTCCCGGAATAGCCTGGTTGCTGATAACGGTTGTGCCATTAGCCACCACAGTTACCATCCGGCCAATTAGGGTAATGTCGTACGTGTTCCACTCGCCGGCATCTTTGGCCATCATTACACTTGGGGTAAGAAAACCATAGATCGCGCTGAACTGGTCCCTTACCGGTTCCACACCTTTGCTATCCATTACCTGAACCTCGTAACGGCCACGCAGGTAAATACCACTGTTGCTGCCTTTCGGAATTCTAAACTCAATATGTAATTTAAAATCGTTGAATTTTTCATCGGTCACCAGGTTTGATCCTGATTTTGGGTTGGTTAAAACACCGTTTACCACCTGCCATTGGTTAGGGCCCATGGCATGCCAGCCGGTTAAATCTTTACCATTAAATAATTTAATTGGCCTGCCCCAGGCGGTGCCATTGGTGCGATTTAATAATGGAGCGCGAACAGCAGTCCAGTTATGCATTTTACCATCGGGGTTAAGGATGGTGCCATTCATTTTATTTTCATCCGTTAATTCGCCTGCAACTACTACATCAATACCGGTTTCCCATTGTGGTGGTATGGTAAAACTCCATTTACCCTCAGCAAAATTAATTTTTGAAATAGGACGTGCACTGCCGGATGCTCCAACAAATTCGCCAACTATTGTAGATAAACCTGAATGCCTTACCTCCAGCCACGATGGAGCGGTTTTTCCACCTGCCATGTCAATAGTAATATCCCAGCGACCCTCCAAAGTATGAGCGTCCATTTTATCGGCAGTTTTAAAATCAGCCTTTGCCATGGTGCATCCAAATACAATACAAATAAGGGGCAACATAAACCGGAACCTGTTTTTAAGTTTTAATGCTGTTACAGCTTTCATATTTATAATTTTTTAATCGTGGGCGTCAATTTACTATTTCTACCGGTTACCCGGCTCATCTTTTTAAATTTTATCGGTTAATTTTCCTGCTATCACTTAATTTATAAGGTTATGGTATTAAAATTTTGCCATCGCTTTATAGGCTTATTACTGTTGTAAAATAATATAAGCGCTACCTAATGAAGGTTGGTCATTCATTTTTTTACCTGTTATTTTTACATTTATAATTAATATTTACAGCAAAGTGTTACTTTGAAACCGAATTATTGCTTTACAAATATTCATTAATCATAAACGAAAATCGCTACATGAAATACGCAGTTTTAAACAAAAAATGGTTGTTTTCCCTTTTATTGTTAAGTGCCGCTTGCACACAAGCACAAACCCCGGTACCCCCACCCATGGTACCCGGCATGACGGAGTTTTGGGAACCCGAAGTTCCCGTTGTAACACCCGGGAAAGCTACGCCCTATGCAGGTATCACCGCCCCATCGGATGCCATTGTTTTATTTGATGGCAAGGACTTAAGCAAGTGGAGAAATAAAGACGGTGGGCCAGCGAAGTGGGAGGTAAAGAATGGTGCTTTCACTGTAAAAAAGGGTACCGGCGATATTTCAACCGCCCAAAACTTTAACGATTACCAGTTGCATATTGAGTGGCAGATACCCAGTAATATTACTGGTAAAAGTCAGGCACGTGGAAACAGCGGCATTTTTATGCAGGGTATTTACGAGTTGCAGGTGCTTGACAATTATAACAACCGCACTTATGCAAACGGGCAGGCCGGAAGCATTTACAAACAAGGAAATCCGTTAAAAAATGCCATGCGTCCACCCGGCGAATGGAATGTATATGATGTTATTTATACCGCTCCCCGTTTTAAAGAAGACAGTACCTTGTTTACGCCGGCACGTATTACCGTATTGCATAACGGGGTGCTGGTACAAAACAATACTACTATAACTGGTAACACGCCTTATATCGGGTTGCCTAAGTATACTTTTCATGGTAAGGGCCCTATAAAATTACAGGATCATGGCGATCCCAGCGAGCCCATTAGTTTCCGCAATATCTGGATCAGGGAATTGTAAGTGATTGTATAATTTTTAATAAATGCGCCTCCAAACGGAGGCGTTTTTTTTAGTACGTTTTTTTTAAAAAGATTTGGGTAACCAGCCACAGCGCTTAGTGGCGTCATCGTTGTTTCAAATGCAGCGGAAGAGTTCAACGGGGGGAGGGGGGAGGGATAAAAAGAGGTGATGGCTGCTTTATGTTCCACTAGTGGGGTGTTTGCGGAGTCTCATATTGGAGCCCCGGTTGAAAAGGTTGATTACCTTTTGTTATGAACAATTAATAATACTCTCTTATATAATCGTAAGCCTTGATATATAGGTCTTCATCCTTTATTTGGTATTTTATCCAAAGAACCTTCCTAAGCTCTTTTGCAATTAGTTTCAAACCGGTAGATGAATTTTGCCAGCCGTCAAAGCGTACCATTCGTACTATCTCGTCAATATCGTTTACAATTCTTTCAACTATAGCGGGGGTAGTGGTTGTTTTAAGTTCAAGAAATAATTCCGTTAGTGCAGCTTTTACATTTTTTTGAACAATTATTGGTTCTACTTCCTTTTCGGCTTTCAAAGTTTCCTTTGCCAGATTGCATAGCTCTTTAATAAAGTCAATTGAGTTAATCAATCCCTGCTCTGCCTTTGATCTTAATATTTCCAAACGTTCACTTAACTGTTTGAAAGGTTCATCATTACGTTTTTTAATTAATCGGGTTACCAACAGTTTGAGAACCTTCCCGGCATCCTTCGGGTCTTTTTTATTCATTAAATTGTCGATCACGTCCGCATCCAAAATCATTTCTTCCATGTCGTGATTGATGCCCGAAACGTGTATATGCTCATGTATCAGCGCGGTCGTTTGTGCTCCTAGTGCATGCCATAGGAGCCGGCCATTGTCATCCGAGGCAGGCTTTACTGAAATATAAACCTGGGTCATCCATTTGTAATCTGCTTCAAATGGATTGAGAACAGGGTCAGGAGATAGTGCCTCCCATAATTTAGATAGACTTGAAAAATCTTTAGCAAAGGCATCTCTTTTTTCATTGGTATTGATGCAATCCTGGGCTATTTGCAATCCCTCGAAACCGCTTATACTTCTGTTGCAATTCTCAAAATGTCTTAAAGCCTTTTCAATCCATTCAGGAAGCTGGTCTCTTAGCTCCTGCAGGTTTGTGATCACTTTTTTCACGCTTTCTTCATCAAATGCCAGCGCTTTAGCTGTATCGTCAAACACACCAAAATAATCAACTATACGGCCAAAGGTTTTATTTGGAAATAACCGGTTGGTTCGGCAAATTGCCTGTAAAAGCGTGTGATCTTTTAGCGATTTGTCAAGGTACATGGTCTGCAAAATGGGTGCATCAAAGCCCGTGAGCAGTTTAGCAGTAACAATCAAAAACTTTAAGGATGAATCGGCATCATTAAATTTTTCAATAATTTTTTCCTGCTGGTCTTTATCCATTGACCATTTCTGTTTGAATTCAAAATCGTCGTCACCTGACGAACTGATTACTACCTCACTAGCTTCCTGGGCTAATAGCTGGTCTAATTCGGTTTTGTATTGAACACATGCGTGGCGGTCGGGAGTAACAATCATCGCTTTTAAACCTTCTGGTTCTACGTGCATTTTAAAATGCGAAACAATATCTGCTACAATCGTTTTTACCCTTTCCGGCGATTTTAGAAACACCGCCATCTTTGCGGCCTTCTGGCTCAATTTATTTCGGTCTTGCTCCGAAAGATCGTTTGCCATCTCTTTAAACGCTACGTCTAAATTTTCTTTGTCAATATGATAATTGGGCAAACGTGGTTCAAAATGTAACGGCAAAGTTGCGTTGTCTCTAATACTTTCCTGAAATGTATAGCGGCTCATATAACCGCCGCTGTCCTGTTCGGCACCGAACGCCCAAAAGGTATTTTTATCAGCCTTGTTTATTGGAGTGCCTGTCAACCCAAACAAAAAGGCATTTGGTAACGCATTGCGCATCTTGCGCCCAAGATCACCTTCCTGTGTGCGATGTGCTTCATCTACCATTACTATGATGTTTTGGCGCAGATTCATATCAGCATATGCATCTTTAAACTTATGCACGATTGTAATAATGATCTTACGGCTATCCTGCACCAATAGCTTGTGTAATTCCTTAATACTGTCTGCAGTCACCATATTCGGCACTTCAGCCGTATTGAACGTTGCAGTTATTTGAGTATCGAGATCAACCCTGTCAACAACAATCATCACGGTGGGATTATGAAGGTCTTGTTGCTTACGAAGTTTTTGCGCGGCAAATAGCATCAACAGCGATTTTCCCGAACCCTGGAAATGCCAGATCAACCCTTTTTTAATCAATCCATCCCGAACCCGTTCTACAATGGCGTTGGCTCCTTCGTACTGCTGGTACCTGCAAACTACCTTTATTTTCTTCTTTTTGCTGTTGGTAGCGTAGATGGTATAGAACTGCAAAATATCCAGCAGTGTAGAGGGCTTTAAAAGATGTGTTAGCTGTTTGCCAACATCCTGCAAACCCATGTAATGACTTAGCTCGTCTTTATCATCTTCTATCCGCCACGGAGCCCAAAACTCTAATGGAGTTCTTACACTACCAATAAACAATTCTTTGCCTTCGGTAGCAAACGAAAAAACATTGGGTACAAACAATTGGGGAACGCTATTTTCGTAACCTACGTGTATATCATGCGCTCCATCCAACCAGCTAACCGATGGACGGACAGGCGTTTTGGCCTCGCCAACAACCAACGGAATACCGTTTACAAATAACACTATATCTGGTATGTTGGTTTCCCTTGTTCTTATTCTAAATTGGTTGGAAAGCGTAAAACTATTGTTCTTTAAAACGTTGAAATCTATAAGATTGATCGTTATATGTTCATTGTCCTTCCCAATAGGTAGCGTAACCTCATTACGCAGCCATTTGGCAAATTCTT
>JBBSJX010000069.1:0-13475 GCA_038256825.1 Chitinophagales bacterium | reverse complement strand
TATTATATTCCTCTGCCGGTATTCCTCCTTTCCCCGGACGTTTTACCCATATATTTTTCTTCGATAAAACTTCACCTTTAAAAATGGGTTGAATACTGCAAATGGTTGCAAAAGCAAAATCAATGGTTACCTGTTCTTCTTTTGCAGGACCTTTTGCTCCTCCCCTTTGTTGCGAAATAATTGCTGAACCTTCAATTAATTCCCTGCAGGCTTTGGTATCCATCGAACAGATAATATCCGGACCGGGGCGATCCATATGATCCGTAAAATGTCGCTCCAAAATAGAGGCTCCCAAGGCTACCGCACCAAAACATGCATGATTACTTAAGGTATGATCGCTTAAACCAACCACTGCATTTGGAAATGCTTGTTGAACCTGCACCATCGCACCTAAACGAACCAAACGGTTTGGTGTGGGATACAAATTGGTGGTGTGCAACAACGCATAAGGAACATTGTGTTTCTCAAAAACTTCTACTGCTTTGGTAATACTTTCAATGGTATTCATGCCCGTGCTTAAAATAATGGGCTTACCAAACGATGCAATATGCTCCAGCAAAGGGTAGTTATTACATTCGCCCGATCCTATTTTATAAGCCGCCACATCCCATTGATGCAACCTGTCGGCTGCCGCCCTGCTAAATGGCGTGCTCATAAAAATCATCCCCTTTTCTTCCACATATTCCTTTAATGCTTTTTCATCCGCTTCATTCAACGAGCAACGGCGCATAATTTCATAAATACTTACATCAGCATTTCCGGGAATGGTATTTTTTGCCGCACTGCTCATTTCATCTTCCACAATATGCGTTTGATGTTTCACTACTTCCACTCCAGCCTGTTTAGCAGCATCAACCATTTGTTTAGCTACTTCTAACGATCCTTCGTGGTTAATGCCAATTTCAGCTATAACCAAAGGCGCAAAATCATAACCAATTTTTCTTCCTGCTATTTCAATAAACGGGTTCATTAATTATTAAAGGTGTAAGGTTTTTTAATTTTTTGGTTACCGGCTTTTATGTTTCAATTTAACATCGTTGCGTCGCACACTTGTACTTTATATTTCTATGCTGCGTTGTACTAAATAATACAATCCCTATTTACCATGCGGTCCACCCGCCATCAATTACCAGGTTGTGGCCAACTACATGACTGCTTGCATCGCTTGCCAGGTATACAATACCACCGCGCAATTCTGTTTTATCACTCATTCGTCCAATGGGGTTCAGTTGCTTAAATCGCTCCAGAAACAAACCTTCATGGCCATTAAATATTCCACCAGGAGTTAAAGCATTTACCCGCACGCCTTTTTCGGCCCATAGAGTTGCCAGGTATTTTGTAAGGGCCACCACCCCATGTTTACTTACACTATAAGCAACCGGCTGCGATATACCGGTACCGGGGTAAATTTTATGGTTAGGGCTAACTACTCCATAAAGTGAAGCGATGTTCACGATCGCACCTTTGCCTTTTGCAACCATGTGGGCACCTACAACCTGGCATCCCAAAAATGTTCCGGTTAGGTTTACATTCATTATAGCGTTCCAATCTTCCAATGGAAAATTTTCGAATGAAGCATCAAAATTTGCAGATTTACTTTGATTGGTAAAACCTGCATTATTTATTAAAATGTCTACGCTTCCAAACTCCGATACTACTTCGCTTAAAAGGTTTTCCCAACTTTGTTTTTGGGTAACATCACAAAATTTACTGGCAACTTCTATCCCTTCGGTTTTTAAAGTTTCTGCTGCTGCTTTACATTTTTCTAAATTAAAGTCGGCAATAATAATTTTAGCACCATAAGCATGCAGTGCTATTGCATGTTCGCTGGCTAATAACCCGGCACCACCGGTAATAATGGCAACTCTGCCAGTCAGATCAAACAAATTGGGTTGGTTCATTTTAAATAGTCCATTAAAAATTCAACAATCTTAAAATCCATTTCCGTGTCTATGTCTATTGCTCTTTCCCTCGGAATTTCAAAAATTTTACACCGCGCCTTGCTCCAATGTTCATACTCGTACAGGGCACTTTTTTTTACTACATATGCTGCCGGGGTCAAGCTATAAACTTTTGGAGCATCCTGCCTGCGAACAATGGGTTTACTGCTTTTTTTTACAATTTCAGCAAGGCCATCTTCACCTAATTCCATCATGTTGAAGTACGGATTGCGTTCGGGTTCATACCCTGTAATTACTACATCCAGTGCCGGATCGCTTAATGCCATCTCAATAGCGCCATCTATATCCTGGCTATTTTTTAAAGGAACAGTTACATCCAGATCAACCAGGTAATCAACGGTTTCACCGGTAAGTTTTTCATATGTTTCAACCGCATGAATAAATACAGGCCATTTGGAAGCGGTATTGGTTGCTAAATCATCCGGGCGCATAAAAGGTACCGAGGCGCCATACTCACTTGCAATTGCAGCAATTAATGTATCATCAGTTGATACGATAAGCATATTGATTAATGCAGACCGCTTTGCCGATTCTATTGTATAAGCAATTAACGGTTTACCGTTTAACAGCTTTATATTTTTGCCGGGCACCCCTTGCGAACCTCCCCTGCAACATATGGTTGCTAAAATCATTAAAAGTTATTTTTCTAAATACTAAAGTTGCTCAAATGGATAAACTGGTTGCAATCCGAAGATTGTTTTGCTGCCAATACCAGCCGTAAACTTTCAATACCCTGTTTTAAAGTGGTAAGCCGGTCGTCCTTGTCGCCCGAAAGAAAGGCTTTCATGATTTGAATAAAACGATCGTTGCGTTCAAATCCTTTGTAGTCAAAAGTTTCTTCCTGCTTTTGGTTATTGATCCACGATACCTGGCTGGTAGTTAAATCCCAGTAAATAGAACCGTGGTAGCCGGTAATCCTGCAATTGCGAACTAGTTTTTGTTGCAAATAGTCAAGATGAATGGTGCCCAATACTCCACTCTCAAACGAGAGCAGTACTTCGGCATTGTCTTCGGTTTCAATTTGTAGCGCACCGGAATGCTGGTAACAGCAAGCCAGCTTTTTTACTGGTCCAAAAAGCCAGAGTAAATAATCAAATTCGTGCACCAGGTCAAGCATTACGCCACCACCTGCCTGTACTTTTGCGCTCATGCCTTCACGGTAATCTTGTTGGGGGCGCCAATCGGGTAAATATTGGCCTACCTGTGCATTTACGCTAACAATTTTTCCTATTATGTTTTGTTGAAGCAGATCCTTTACTTTTTGTAATCCTATATCGAAATGTAAATCGTATCCTACTACAATATTGGCGGATTGACCATTACCTAATTTTATCAATTCCTCTACATTTTCTTCAGAATGACTAACCGGTTTTTCAAGGTAAATATTTGCGATTTTTGCCTGAAGTAATTCAAGCATATTACCCACGTGATTTGCAGTGGGTGTACATAAAATGGCTACATCGTATGTGCCGGCTTTTAAGGCCTGTTGTATAGATGTATAAACTTTAAGGTTTGTAAATGGTGAAGGTAAAAAACCCTTGATGCTAACCACCTCAATATTGGTATAGCCTAAATGCAAAATATTTTGCAGGTGTCGTTTACCAATGGAGCCTAAACCAATTAATAAAATTTTCAAGTAGTGGTTATAAAAGATGGAACCATTTCGAGTTTTAAAAATGGTATGCTGAGTAAAGATTTAAAGTACAAGAGTGCGACGCAACGGCTGCTAAATAGTACGCTGAAGATGGTTACCAAAAAAAATAAAATACCGGGGAAAACAATTACTCAAGAGGTGTAAGGTGTTCAATTGGAAACTCTACAACCATCACCTGGCCCAGGCTTTCCAGTTTTACATAAACCTTTTTATTACCACCCTTTAAAACAGTACCCGTGGTATCCATAAAAACGCCGTGGTTTACTTTTATCCGGGTATTGGGGTCAAGCGTTTCTATTGATTGAATAGAAATAGAGGTCGCTTTTGTATCGGAAAGATACTTTTTGATCATTTCAATTTCAACATCGCGGATAATGGCTGGTTTGCCAACGTGAAATACAAAATTAAGCACCCCATCGGTCATTAAAACCTGGGTACGCTCGGTAGGATTAATTTTTACAAATACATAAGATTTAAACAAAGGCTCTTCAACTATTTTTTTTCTATCGCTCCATTGCTTTTGTACCTTTTGAACCGGACACCAGGCTTCAATCCCCTTTTTTATTAATGTACTGTCTACTTTTTTCTCCCACCTTGGCTTTGTATACAAGGCGAACCACTTCTTTTCCATCGCTGTGAAACTTTGTGCAAATATAAAGCTTCGCCACCTCACTCACATTGCATAATGGAAACGAGTACTTAATGATTATAAATTTTAATTATTTTCTACCTAAATTTTTGTTCCCAAAAGCCGTTGTAAAAAATTCTTTTTTTGTTCGGTTACGTAATAGCCATAACCGTATCCGTAGCCATATCCATAACCGTAACCATACCCATACCCAAAGGACGATTCGTTTTTAATACCATTTACAATAATGCCCAGGCTTTTAAACTTTTTGTCTCTATACAATTTGTCTATGAAAGGAATAACAGTTTTATAGGAGTATTTATGCCTTACAATAAACATGGTAAGATCCACATGTTTTTCGAGCAGGAATGCATCGGTTACCAAACCTATAGGCGCTGTATCAATAATAATTACATCAAAATGCTCCTTGAGATAAGCGAATAATATTGACATTTTTGGGCTAAGCAATAATTCAGCAGGATTAGGAGGAATAGGACCGGAACTAATCATGCTGATATGCTCGTTACCGGGTACTTTTTGAATTATATCGCTTACGGGTATATCCTTAATTATATAATTGGAAATACCATACTCACTCTGAACATTTAGATACTTACTTAACTTAGGTTTTCGCAGGTCCAATTCCAATATAACGGTTCTGGCCCCTGTAATACCCATTGAACTGGCGAGGTTTAGCGAAACAAAACTTTTTCCTTCTCCACTCATAAATGAAGATACCATAAACGTTTGTACCATTTTTTCGGCACCCATATACTGTATATTGGTACGTATGAGCCTGAATTGCTCCGAAATAGGCGTTCTGCTCCTGTTATCAATAACAATATTATTCTTGTTTTTTTCGTAAGAAAGTTCACCCAGTATGGGTACTGAAGTTCCCTGTTCAATTTCTTTCCTGTCTTCCAGCCGGGTGCTAAAAAAGCCTCGAAGGATGATGATGAGGGTTGGAATGGCCAAACCAATAAGTAAAGCAAATAAATGGATTTGAGATTTAATGGGACGTACTACACCAGTATTAAATGCAGTATCAACAATACGGGTATTGTTGATGTTGGATGCAAGTGATAATTCGGTTTCTTCCCTTTTTTGTAATAGGTACAGGTAAAGCGTTTCCTTTAGGTTGATCTGGCGGGTAATATTTAATAATTGTCGCTCTTTGCCGGGTAATTGAGCAATTTTACCTTCTATCAAACCAAACTTCGACGAAATTTGGTCGAGATTGGTTTGTAGGCCCGTTTTTAAAATCTTAATATTCCTCGTAAGGTTTTCCCTTACATCTTTTACCTGTTTAGTAAGATTGGCGAGTGTGGGATCCGCTTCGGTGCTCCGCAAAGCCATAGCCTGCTTTTGCTGCACCAGTTGATTGTAATTGGCAATGATTGTAAGTAACGAAGGTTCTATTATACCCAACCCGGATGGGATGATTTCGTTGGTGCTTTTTGCATTGCCCACATAATCTTCTAACGATTCCAATACTTTAATCTGCGCCAGTTGTTCCGATTTTTTATTATCAACTGCCAGGGCCTGGCTTAAAAACATACTGGCTTCTTCTGATATTGACCCTATTTTATTTACCCTTTTAAATCGCTCGGCGTATAACTCCACTTCGTTCAATTCACGCGAAACGGTATCAATACGATCATTTAAAAATTTAATGGTTCTGAAACCCGCAATGTTTTTATCGTCTAAGCCTGCATAATTGTAAACATCAATCAGTTTGTTTATAATCATGATTGCACGCTGCGGTATCTCATCTAACATCGAAATTTCAATAATACCACCCATGTCGTTTGTTTTACGCACATCAATGGCACTTCTAAATTTTTTAGCTTCTGCATTCCGGTCCGAAAAAAGTAACCTGTAAGCTCCCGGATCAATTTTTACATCCCTGTTCCTTGTAAAACTCACTTTACCAATGTTCACCTCAAACACTTCGCCGTATTTATGGGTATGTGTTCCGTTCGATCCTGTTAAAGTAAATTTATCTTCTTCAACCACCATTTTAAAGCTTTCAGGAATGGCGTCAGGGTTTTCCTCAATTAAACTTACAACCACGGGCATTTGCTCGCCAAATGTGGGAGAAGCAGTTACCCTTCCTTCCTTGTATGCTATAATGTTTAAATGAAGCGAATCAACTACACGCTTCATTAAGGAGTAAGATTTTATAATGTCAATTTCGTTCTGAACATCCTTATTACCGTTAATCAGGCCCATTTCTTTAAGTGCCTTATAATCAGAGTTGCCACCGTCTTCCTGGTCTTTAATTAATAAAAAAGCTGAAATTTTACTTACAGGCAGGGTGTAGCGCAAATACATTTTTGCAGCAAAAATCGAAATGGCTACACTCAGTATAAACCAGGGCAATAAGTCAATAATCTTATAAATAAATTTCTTTAAATCAAATTGACTGCCTTTTTGTATGGCATACTCATTCTCTGCACTGTTCACCGGGTAACTCATGTATGTTTCACTTTATTTTTTTATAAAGCCAGTTATAGCTAAGCTGATTATTTTCTAAAAATGGTTATGGTAATCGCAATTAAACTGGCTAAAGTTGTAACAATGGTTGATGCTTTGGCAAATTGTTCGTTCTGACCTTTATTTTTAAGAGGCTCTACATAAACCACATCATTACGTTGTAAATAGTAAAAGGGCGATGTAAAAAGCTTTTTTTCCGTAAAATCAATTTTTGCAATCTCGCGGCGGCCACTGCTGTCTCTCACAATTCGTACATTGTTTTTACGTGCAAACTGAGTCATATCCCCTGCCTGGCCCAGGGCTTCCAAAATGGTTACTTTATCTGTTGGTAACACATAACTACCCGGTACCCTTACCTCACCTAAAACTGTAAACCTAAAGTTGGTAAAGCGAATAGAAATCATCACGTCTTTCAGGTATTTGGAAACATCATTTTTAATCGGTTCCTTCAATTCATCGCGGGTTAGTCCAGCTGCTTTTATTTTACCAACATAGGCCAATTCAATCTCTCCTTTTCCATCAACAGTATAAACCGGCGCCCCGGCAGCCGATCCGGCTGTGCTTACACCGCCAAACGTATTAAATATACCAGCGGTGACCTCATTAGCACCCATAATTTTAATTTCAAGCATATCATCCGGCATAATCACCTGTTCCGGTCTTTTCATATCAGGCAAACGGATTAAAGCCGAATCAGAAATATCAGCAAAATAAGTAGCATTTTTGGTGGGGGTACATGAAAATAGTGAGACGATAAGGCAAAAAGCACCCAATGCGATAGCTATGTTTTTATGGGGAAGACAAAAAATATCAAAACGATATTTTTTTAAAAAATTAGTCATAGAGTTTAGTAACATAATACCAGATAAATAGGCTTCAAAAATATATGCAACGTTATATTTAAGAAAGAACGCCAATTTACATATAAACATTGTGAATAATCAAAAATATAAGCATGAACTGCCTTGGCACGGTGGGATCCATTTATGTAAATAAGTCGCGTTTTTAAAACAGGCTAAAAAAATTAATACCTATTAAAGTGTTTAGCCAGCCATTTATTTTTATTCAACTCCGGTTGTGTCACTCACTTGTGCGGCATCACTTTATTGAGCAAAACCTTCCCTGACCATAATCTTCTAATAAAAAAACCTCCCACTTAGAAAAGCAGGAGGTTATTTACTAACCCATCCATGGCCAAACTGCGAAGCGCATGGACGAAAACTTCAAATATTTTTAAACTTCAATTTAGCAATATTCGTCGAAAGCTGCAATCAAATTGCTTGCAATCATTTGAGCCGGGCGACCTTCAATCATATGACGCTCAATAAAATGAACGAGTTCGCCATTTTTAAATAAAGCAATTGCCGGCGACGATGGCGGGTAAGGCATTAAATGTTCCCTAACCTTTTTTACCGCATCAACATCAAAACCTGCAAAAGTTGTAGTAATATTTTCAGGCTTTTTTTCAGCATTTGCCACAGCCATCAAAACACCTGGCCTTGCCGTTCCTGCGCTACAGCCACAAACGCTATTAATCATAATTAATGTTGTTCCTTCTTTGCTTAATGCCTCTTCAACCTCGGCTGCTGTTTGTAGTTCGTCAAATCCGTTATCCGTTAATTCAGCTTTCATTGGTAATACTATCTCTGCTGGGTACATAATTGTTTTGTTCTTTTTTATATGATTAAGAATTAATAATTCCTGATCGGGTAATGCCTCGCGGCAAATTCAAAGTAAAAGTTGACTTATGACTTTTTTGCTAAAGCAAATTTAAGACAATGAAATGCAATTAAAAAAGCTATTTTTATGCTATAATGGCACTTTAACTTAAACTTTAATGTCAATCTGTCGTAATAAAAAGGTTTAAAACGACAAATATTTTGATTTAAACCTTAATAGATGCATTGGTATCCAATTTGAATTAGCAATCAAAATTAAAATAAATAAATTATGATACAAGTAAAACATGCAAACGGAAACAGGAACTTAAACACTGTTTTAGACGAAATTTTTAACACATTTCCTCAAACCTGGGGAAGAGATTCAAAACTTGAAGCCCCGGTAGCCCCGGCTAACATTTCAGATTCAGCCGATGGCTTTCTTTTAGAATTATTGGTACCTGGTCGTAATAAGGAAGATTTTAAAGTAAGCTTCGACAAAGGATTTCTTACCATTGAATTTGAAAAGAAGGAAGTAGCCGCAAATCCTGACCAAAATTTTATTAGAAGAGAATTTGGGTTTAACAGCTTTAAGCGCACTTTTAACCTGGATGATAAGATTAATGTTGATGCCATTGAAGCAAAATATGAAAATGGTATACTTAAATTGGTCCTTCCTAAAAAAGAAGAAGTAAAAGTGTTACCCAAATCTATCAACATTCAATAATTGGGCACCAGTAAAAAAGTCTTAATTTTTTATAGCAGTTGGTTTTGGTTAAATTGACCCGGTGTTTTCACCGGGTTTTTTATTATTACCTTTTATAATTGCATTCAATACCGTTAAATGAAAAGAATATCCACTGATTTTATGAAGAAATTTTTTGCAGGTTTTATAAGTATGTTGTTTACAACAATGCTTATTGCACAGGGCACTAACGATAAAACGTTGTTATGGCAGATTAGTGGTAAAGGCATAAAAGCTCCCTCTTATTTGTTTGGCACTTTACATTTAATGTGTCCGGATGATTTAAAAGTGGATGAAACCATAAAAAAATCGTTTAGCGAAACAAAGGAGTTGTTTCTTGAAATAAAAACGGATGATCCCAATATGATGATGGAAATGATGGCCGGAATTAAAATGAAGGACACTTTAACTTTAAAGGGATTGTTAGGTAAACCATCTTTTGATAGTATCAGCACCATTTTTAAATCCAGTACAGGTATCCCACTCGAAATGTTGAACACTGTAAAACCTATCATGGTTATTTCAATGGTTTATCCATCGCTATTGGGATGTACGCCTGTAAGCTGGGAGAAAACTTTTGAAGATTTAGCTAAAGAAAGAAAAATGCCGCTGAAAGGACTTGAAAAACTCCAGGACCAAATGAATGTATTAGAAAACATTCCTTATAACCTCCAGGCAGAAATGTTTTCAAAAATGATGTACAACCTGGATAGTACAAAAACTACCTATCAGAATATGTTGCAAATGTATATGGCAAAAGACCTAAAAGGTTTATACGATATGACGACCCAGGATGATGACTTTGGTAAATATGAAGATGCGATGTTGACTAACAGGAACCAGAACTGGATACCTATTATAATCAGCCAGTCGATTACCACGCCTACTTTTTTTGCAGTGGGTGCAGCCCATTTACCCGGCGATAAAGGACTTATTAATTTACTACGAAAAAAAGGCTATAAAGTAAAACCAGTAAATTATTAGTTTACTGGTTCAAAATATTTTTTATTATGCATATTGCTCCATAAAGTGAAACAGTACAAGAGTGCGACGCAACCAAAGCCCGATTAATAAACTGCACTTTGGTCCATAAAAAATTAAAAATGGTTTATAAACGACCTTTTGAAAACCATGTTAATTACCCAGTTCTGCCAGGGTCCATGGTTTTGCCCTTGTAACAAAACTATCCCTGAGAACTTTTACATCGGCAGGGGTTACAAAAGGATCTTTTGTATCGCCCGTTCTGCGGCGGCCATTAATTTTACCAAACTCGTACCGAACATAATTTACCACCGAAGCAACCCATTCATCGTTATTAGCGCTGAGCGAAGGCATGCCTGATGGATACGTTTTACCATCAACGGGGCCGGTTAAACCATGCAAAATTATTTTAACCAGGTTATCCCGGTCGCCACTTAATCGTTTTGCAGCATTGGTTAGCGGTGGTGCAGCAAATTCGCTGGAGCCTTCCACATTAATACCTTTTCCACCCGCACCATGACAGGTAACGCATAATGAGGAAAAAATAGCAGATCCACTAAGAATGCTTTTTCTATCATTTTCGGCCAGGGAACCCAGTCGTGCTCCATAAGTTTTCATAACCAGGTTGCGATCCATTGATTTTTGAACGGCGGAGAATAAATCATTCTTACCGTTTTCGCTTTGTAAGGCTGAGACAATTTCCTGTGCTTTTGGAGCGATATTATTGTAAAGAGATAATAATAGTTGCACCCGAACATCTTATACTGGATCGTTTTTAAGTAAAGCAAGATTGTTTAAAACTTCCTGGTCGTTATTTTTTAAATATGATTCGCTAATCCACACCGCCGCTCTTCTAACCTGGCCGTCTTCATCCTTCATTGCGGTAAACAAAATATTTTTATCTATGGCGCCCAATCCTTCAAGTGTCCAAAGTGCATGTAAACGTGCCAAAGCTGAAGGTTTTTGCGTAAGGCCGGCCTGCTGGCCAGCAACCATTTGCTTTAAAACAGGCACCACCAATTTATCGTTTAAAATAACCAATTGCTTTTGGGCATTATCGCGCCACCAGCCATTTGCATGATCTAAGTAATTTACCAGCTTAGCAGAAGTTTCATTTAGCATTCGTGGTTGGGGTGCTGGTGTATAACCATCGTGTACCAGGCGGTAAATTCTACCATGCCCAACATTTTTGGCTAAGCCTTTGGCATCAATTTGCTTACGTAAATAGCTACCCGGGCGGGTCCAGTTACCTTGTTGTATAATACCACGGTGCATATCTACTATATACAAATTGCCATCGGGGCCAGTGTATGAATTAATGGGACGAAAATTTACATCGGTAGAAGAAATGAATTCCTGCTTGTAATAAGCATTTTGTACAACGATTTTACCTTTTAAGTTTAAAACCTTTGCACGGCGGATGGATCGTGCTACGGGTTCGCAAACAATGTAATCGCCAACCAGGTCAATGGGCAATGTATTTCCCCTGTAAATGGATTGTCCGCAAGAGGCGGTAAAATGATTTAGTGTACTATCCTCCCGTAATCTTTTTGCGCCACCTTCTACATCGGGTGTAGCCATTATAGGATATACCTGTTGAAAATCGTTGCTGAACTGGTCAGGTAAATCCAGAGCACCATATTTAGGATTAATCTGCACCCTTACCAAAGGCGACTCCCCTCCTGCACTTGAATAAAAAAGTCGTCCATAATTATCGTGTGCAACTCCCCACTGACCGCCAGCACCACTATACAGTGTATCTGCCTGCAACATGCCATTTGTATACCTGAGCCGCACGGGGTCGTAGGTCATGTATATATAATTATCAAGATTCCAATCTAGGCCGCTGCGCTGGTGTTCCATGTTTGCATCATTAACGTTATAACCGGCTCTGCTAAAAACTTCTCTTTTTGTATCAGCCTTGCCATCGTTATTGGTATCGCTGTAACTATTGATGGTTATTGTATTTGTTTCATTAACCAATAATTCGTGGTTAACGCACAGAATCATTCTTGGCAATAACAAGCTATCAATAAACACGCTGCTTTTATCCATCTTGCCATCGTTATTGGTATCTTCCAAAAGCATTATTCTACTAATATTCATCCGCTCACCAGTAGCATCAGCATCCTGCATATAAGTAAGCATTTCGGCTACATACATTTTTGCATTACCATCCCAGGCAATGGCTACCGGCTCCTTAATCATGGGTTCGCTTGCAACAATTTCAAGATGGTAGCCCGGAGGAAGATTAAAAGTTTTCAGACTTTCTTCAGGACTTAGAAAATTATATGAAGGGGTTGGATCAAACGACCTGTCTGGATAAGGAGACAAAACAGTTTCGGAAGGTTTAAATTTGGAAACGGTACAGGTGTACACCAGCATAGAAAATGCAAGCATTCCCATAATTGACAAGAATTTTTTCATATTAACAAGTTGGGAGAAAGTTATTGCAAAGATTATTTAACTATTTTATGTTTACCCATAGCATACTCGATACCACCTAACAAATGTTTCAAGTACAAAGGCTCTTCATATGAGGGTTTGTCGTGTCCCAGGGCCGTATAGAATGCCCTTCCACCGGCGAAGTTATGGTACCACGCCATAGGATGAAACGAACCATTTTCACCTCCTGAGTAACTATTTTCGTCTATAGTTATAAGAAAATTCAGGTCGAGGCCAATCCATTTAAAATTATACATTTCATCAAAGTGTTTCCAAACAAGGGGCAAAGGCGCTGTGGCGGGATGCGAGGCATCAACAATATTATAAACCGCTTCCTGTTGGCTTGGGTGGCTTTTAAAATAAGCCCCATTTAGTTCGCCATACCACGGCCAGTCATATTCAGTATCGGCCGCCGAGTGTATACCTACAAAACCACCTCCCTTATTAATGTATTTTTCAAAAATTGTTTGTTGCTCGTCGTTTAAAACATCACCGGTGGTACACAAAAAAATAACGGCGTTATAATTCTTTAATTTATCTGCAGTAAATATTGAGGCATCTTCGGTAGTATCAACCAAAAACTTATTTTGTAAACCCAAATCCATAATGGCTTTTTTACCGGCTGCAATGGCTGCACCATGTCTAAAACCGGTTGTTTTAGCAAAAACCAACACCCTGTTTTTTTTAGCAAAAACCTGCCCGGTAAAAAGCAGAAAGGTTATAAAAATTAATATGCGGTTGGGCCGCAGCAACAATGTTTTCATATTGAATTAATATTAAAGAACGATTTAAATTACTAAAAAACCACTTACTATTAACCCAATCTAAACAAAGTCAGTCAGATTTATTTGGATACCAACGATTGTGAAAACATCGTTGCTTCCGATGCATCAGAACGGTTCAAAGG
>JBBSJX010000068.1:0-13512 GCA_038256825.1 Chitinophagales bacterium | reverse complement strand
TGGATTAGGAAACGAAATAAGGGATAATCCCTTTGCAGGAAACGTTCATGGAATTTACCTGGATAACAAAGCAAGTAATATATTTATTGACAGTAATACGGTAGCCGGAAGTTCTGGCTCTGGGCTCGAAATAAGTGCTTCAGATTCAATAAGGGCAACTAACAATACCTTTTACAATAATACGAGGGCACAAATAGATTACCTGCAAGTAGTAAGGATCCTAAAAAATCTCACGATACAAAACAATATTTTATTTGCAAGAAAATCCGATCAGCTTATTTCTACTTATAATAGTGGCAGTAACAATAATATCAGCACCTGGGGTACAATAGACAGTAATTATTATTGCCGTCCCGTTTCGGAACCTTTAGGCATCGACACACAGGGATACAGCCATGCGCCCACCCTTATCGACTACCCCGATGGTGGCATAATACAGGGGACTGATTTCAGGTTTTACTCTCTGGATAAATGGAAAACTTTAAGTGGCCAGGATGCCGCAACTAAAAGCACCCCCACCAATGCCGATACTTCAGTAATCCGCTTTGAATACAATGCCACCAAAAATCCCAAAACCATTGCACTAAGCGGCCAGTTCATTGATGTGAAAAATCAATTGTATAACAATAGTGTTACACTGGCACCATACACCTCGGTGGTGTTAATGCGTAAAAAAGGAACATCGCAATCCCAAACCATAACGTTCCCTTCTATTCCTAATAAAACCTTCGGCGATCCCGCCTTTACTATAATTGCATCTGCCAGTTCCGGCCTACCTGTAAATTTTAGAGTTGTTTCGGGTCCGGCAACGCTATCCGGAAATACCGTAACCCTCACCGGCCCGGGTTCCGTAATAATTGAAGCATCACAGGCTGGCAACGGCAGTTATAACCCGGCTGCTCCCGTTCAGCGAAGTTTTACGGTAGCGCAACCACCCGTTCAATCATCGTGTGCCAATACAGGAAGCATTACCAGGGAACAATGGAACAATATTGAAGGAATTGCTGTTACAGATATTCCCTTACAATTACCACCAACAGTTACCCTGCAATTAGCACAATTGGAAACACAGAATACAGGTGACAGAATGGGTGCCCGTATCAGGGGTTATATCTGTCCTCCTATTACCGGAAATTATACTTTTTATTTATCCGGCGACGATGGTGTGCAACTTTGGTTAAGCACCAACAGCGATCCAGTCAATAAAGTAAAAATTGCCGGTTACGATGGCTGGACAGGCTATAGAGAATTTAGTAAATATCCCACACAAAAATCAGCTTCCATTTACCTGGTAAATGGCCAGAGTTATTATATTGAAGTATTGCACAAAAATGGTTATGGCGGCGATAACGTGTCCGTTAAATGGGACTTACCCAACGGCACCACCGAATTACCTATCCCTGGCAGCAGGCTATCGCCTTATACCGGTAACAATAATTCCAAAACCAATCAAACCATCAACTTTGGCCTTTTACCTTCTAAAACTTATGGTGATCCTTCCTTTACAATAAACGCAACTGCTACCTCAGGTTTGCCGGTAAGTTTCAGAATAGTTTCAGGTCCCGCAAGCCTTTCAGGCAATACGGTAACCTTAACCGGCACAGGAACTGTTTCAATTGAAGCGTCCCAGGCAGGTAATGCAACCTATAATGTTGCACCAGCGGTCATTCAAAATTTTGTGGTAAACGCACCCAACAATCCATCCAATTGTTCAGCTACCGGTAGCATCACCCGCGAACAATGGAACAATATTCCGGGTATATCCGTATCCGATATTCCATTACAAACCACACCAACAGTTACTACCACGCTTACCATGTTAGAAACACAGAATACTGGTGAAACAATGGGTGCACGTATGCGTGGTTATATATGCCCACCTATAAGTGGTAACTATACTTTTTACCTTTCCGGTGATGATGGTGTTGAACTGTACCTAAGCACGAACAACGACCCTGCCAATAAAATTAAAATTGCAGGTTACGAGGGTTGGACGGGCTATAGAGAGTTTAATAAATATCCAACACAAAAATCAGCCTTTATAAACCTGCAGGTTGGCCAAAGCTATTATATTGAGGTATTGCACAAAAATGGTTACGGCGGCGATAATATGTCGGTTAAATGGGTATTGCCAAATGGTACAACAGAATTACCTATTCCGGGTAGCAGGCTGTCGCCTTACACGGGCAATAATACAAAAACAAGTCAGTCCATCAGCTTTACATCCCTGCTTAATAAAACTTATGGCGATCCTCCTTTCACCATAAGTGCAACCGCCTCTTCTGGTTTACCGGTAAGCTTTAGAATAATTTCAGGACCAGCCACAGTTTCAGGTAATACCATTACTTTAACAGGCTCAGGATCGGTTACAATCGAGGCATCTCAGGCAGGTAATAACACCTATTTTGCAGCGGTTCCGGTTACGCAAAGTTTTACCGTTACTGGCAATACACCTTCCAATTGTTCCGCCACAGGAAGCATAACACGCGAACAATGGAACAATGTATTTGGCACTGCGGTTAGCGATATTCCTTTACAATCGCCACCCAATAGCACCGGCACCATAAGCATGTTAGAAACCCAGAATACGGGCGGCGATATGGGTGCCCGCATCAAAGGTTATCTATGCCCTCCCCTTTCAGGTAATTATACATTTTACATATCAGGCGACGATGGTGTGGAACTTTGGCTTAGCACCAATAACGATCCTGCTAACAAGGTTAAAATTGCAGGTTATGTAGGCTGGACCAGCTTCAGGGAGTTTAATAAATATGCCACCCAAAAATCAGCACTCATAAACCTGGTAAGCGGCCAGAGTTATTATATTGAGGTGCTTCATAAGAATGGAGGTGGTGGCGATAATGTTTCGGTTAAGTGGGATTTACCCAATGGCACAACTGAAGTGCCTATTCCGGGAAGCAGGTTAGCACCTGTTCAAAACCTTTCAAAGTCCAGTAACATTGCAACAACCGATTTAAAAGGAATGATCGCATTAGAAGAAAATACAAGTCTCATAACTTATCCTAACCCATTCGCGCAAGCAGCTACCATTAGTTTTGTTGCACCCCAAAGTGGCAATGCTACATTGCAAATTACCGACATACAAGGTCGTCCCATAAAACAATTGTTTAAAGGATTGGTAGTTGCCGGAGTCAAACAAAAGCATCAGTTTAATGCAAACGGTTTGGCCAATGGTATTTACATTGTACGGCTTATAACCAATACAAAAGTTACCAGTAAAAAAATAACCTTAGCCAGGTAAAACATTCCCGCCAGTGAATAAAATTTCATTGGCGGTTTTTATTTGGAGCCAGGCAAATTTTTTCAATTTAGCTTTCGTTGCGTCGCACACTTGTACTTTAAATTAAGTAGGAGCAGTTTTTATCTATCTCCTGACAATAGAAATTTTTGAAGGTATATTGATAGGAACAAGCTGCCGGCATACCTCATCTTCAGCCACTAGCCAAAACAATTTTCATGGGAAACAGAGGGGGCTTTTATCACCGGTAGCGATTTTCTGATGGATGGCGGACTACTACCGCTTCTGGTTGATGACTTGCAACTAAACTTCAATCGAAATAATTATTTAGAATACGGGTAAGGATGCGGTATACACCTGTATCTTTCTTATCTTGACTGCTCACAACAACGATTCTGCGATTGATTGCCCTCCTATTAAATATTTAATCTTTCAGGCAATGCATTTATCACCCAGGGAAACCGAAAAACTACTGCTTTTTTTAGCTGGCGAACTAGCCGAAAAACGAAAGGCAAGAGGACTTAAACTAAATTACCCCGAAGCAATAGCACTCATCAGCAGCCGCCTGCAGGAAGCAGCCCGTGATGGAAAAACCGTTGCTGAATTGATGCAATATGGTACCACCCTCCTCACCCGCGAAGATGTGATGGAAGGTATTGCTGAAATGATACATGATATACAGATAGAAGCCACCTTCCCCGATGGAACAAAACTGGTAACCGTTCACGACCCAATTAAATAATATTAAATGATGAATGTTGAATGTTAAAGGAGCATTAACGATTTAGCATTTCCCTTATAGTGATTGAGGTCATCATTCATAATTCAACAAACATAATTTTTTAAGAGCAGATTGGTTCATTCCTCGAAAATACTGGCAGTAAGTATTTATATATAACTCATAACTCATAATTCATAATTTATAACTCAACCTTCAACATTCAAAATAACAAAACATGGTTCCCGGAGAATATATCATAGCAAAAGGCAGCATCACCCTAAATAAAGGAAGAGAGACCGCTACAATAAAAGTAGTAAATACCGGCGACCGGCCTGTGCAGGTGGGCAGCCATTTTCACTTTTTTGAGGTTAATAAAAAGATGCGCTTTCCACGGGAAAAGGCCTTTGGTATGCGGCTGGATATTGCAGCTGGCACTGCCGTTAGGTTTGAACCGGGCGAAGAAAAGGAAGTGCAACTGGTGGCGTTTGGTGGTAACCAAAAAATCAACGGCTTTAATAATTTAACCAATGGTAATACCGGCACAGAACTGGCAAAATCAACGGCTATAGACAAAGCCATTCGCCAAAAATTTAAAAACAGCAACGAATGAGTAAAGCAATCAGCAGGGTTACCTACGCCAACATGTATGGCCCTACCACAGGCGACAGAGTTCGTTTGGCAGATACCGAATTATTTATCGAGATAGAAAAGGACCATACGGTATATGGCGATGAGGCAAAATTCGGTGGCGGCAAAACCATCCGGGACGGAATGGCTCAATCGGCAACGGCCACCCGGAAAGAGGGCGTGCTTGATTTTGTAATTACCAGCGTAATGATTATTGATCACTGGGGTATTGTAAAAGCTGATATCGGCATAAAGGATGGCAAGATCGTAGGTATAGGAAAGGCCGGCAACCCCGATACAATGGAGGGCATATCTCCCGGTATGGTGATTGGCGCTGCTACCGAAGTACACGGTGGTGCCGGGCTGATAGCTACGGCTGGTGGTATAGACTCTCACATACATTTTATTTGCCCGCAGCAGATAGACCATGCACTCTTTAGCGGTATAACTACCATGCTGGGTGGCGGCACCGGTCCGGCAGATGGCACCAGCGCCACCACGGTAACGCCCGGCGCATGGAACATTCAGAAAATGTTGCAGGCTGCAGATGCCTATCCTATGAACCTGGGTTTTATGGGCAAGGGTAATTGCGCCGGCACCGCACCGCTTATTGAGCAAATTGAAGCAGGTGCGCTTGGCCTAAAGATCCATGAAGACTGGGGCAGCACACCGGCAGTCATTGATGCATCACTAACGGTGGCCGATCTTTTAGATGTACAGGTGGCCATTCACACCGACACACTAAATGAAGCCGGTTTTTTAGAAGATACCGTGGCGGCTATCGCCGGAAGAGTAATACATACTTTTCACACCGAAGGTGCCGGTGGCGGCCATGCACCGGATATCATCAAGATTGCGATGTACCCTAACATCCTGCCTTCCTCTACCAACCCTACAAGACCTTACACGGTTAACACCATTGATGAGCATTTGGATATGCTGATGGTCTGCCATCACCTGAGCCCCACAGTAGCAGAAGATGTGGCATTTGCGGATAGCCGTATTCGCCCCGAGACTATTGCTGCAGAAGATATCCTGCATGATATGGGTGTGATAAGTATGATGAGCAGTGACAGCCAGGCCATGGGCCGTGTGGCCGAAGTGATAACAAGAACATGGCAAACAGCACATAAAATGAAAGTGCAGCGTGGCAGCCTGCCACAAGATGCAGACAATGGTAATGATAATACCAGGGTGAAAAGATATATAAGTAAGTATACCATTAACCCCGCTGTGGCACATGGTATCAGCAGTTATGTGGGTTCAATTGAAAAAGGAAAGCTGGCAGATATTGTGTTGTGGAAGCCTGCCATGTTTGGCGTAAAACCGGAGATGATCATTAAAGGCGGGATGATCATCGCCAGTAAAATGGGTGATCCCAATGCATCTATTCCAACACCACAGCCTGTAATGTATCGCCATATGTTTGGTGCTGCAGGCAAGGCTTTGTTTGGTACCTGTGCAACATTTGTTTCAAAAATTTCATTAGAGAAAAAAATTGTTCAACGCTATGGTTTGCAGAAGATGGTATTGCCGGTAATGAATTGCCGCACCATAGGCAAAAAAGATATGGTAAATAACTGCGCCACACCCAATATAGAAGTGAACCCGGAGAATTATGAAGTGAGGGTAAACGGTGAACATATTACCTGCGAGCCCATGAAAGTATTGCCGCTGGCACAACGGTATTTTTTATTCTGATAAAAAAGCATTTATAAATTTTAGCACAGGTATAAACGATGTTGATACAAAATAAAATAGGAAACCTTTTCAGCTTTGATGCTTGTAGCAGCACTATTGACTTGCTTTACCTTGAATGGTATGAAGCAAGGAAGCGCCTCTTGCGGAGAACAACGCAGGGAGGACGGGAAGTGTCCATAAAATTCTTACAGGAAAACCCGGAGCTGACCGAGGGTGATATATTGTTTGCTGATGATACTACAATAATTGCAGTAAGCATACTGCCTTGTAACTGCATCGTAGTGCAGCCAGCCAATATGTTTCAAATGGCATCGGTTTGTTACGAAATTGGCAACAAGCACCTGCCACTTTATTATGAGCAGGATGCATTGCTGGTACCTTTTGAAATGCCCTTGTACAAATTACTGTTGGCACAAGGCTATGCTGCAACGCAAGAGGAAAGAAAATTACTGCAACCATTAAAAACAACGGTGGCGCCGCATAATAACAACGAATCCTTATTTTCTAAGATTATGAAAATTACCGGCTGATATGAATAGCAAGCTGTTGCATTTACTCCATTTAAGCGACCCGGCATTACCCGTGGGTGGCTTTGCGCATTCTGCCGGGCTGGAGACCTATGTTCAACGAAATATTGTGAAGGACAAAGCTACCGCCACAGCATTCATAACAGCTATGCTTGGCCGCAACCTGTACTATACGGATGCAGCTCTTTTATCATTAGCTTTTGATGCTGCCATGCAGGAAGATTTATCAGGCATACTGGCGCTGGATGAAGAGTGTACGGCAGTTAAGCTACCATCAGAAATGCGGCAGGCCAGTAAAAAACTGGGCATGCGGTTATTAAAAATATTTGAGCCGCTGGCAGGTAATGCCTTAACTGGTACATACCACGCCATGGTGCGGCAAAAGCAGGCACCGGGCAATTACTGTATTGCTTTTGCTTTGTTTGCACAGGCAATGGGGATAAGCAAAGAGGATGCACTGTTTGGATTTTATTATAATGCTGCCGCCGGTTTTGTAACCAATAGTGTAAAGCTAATTCCGCTCGGTCAGCAGGAAGGGCAGGAGATCTTATTTGAAGTGCAGCCATTCATTTCATCATTGGTGGAACGATCAATGGAGCCGGATATAAACCTGGTAGGCCTGTGTTGCACCGGCTTTGATATCAGGAGCATGCAGCATGAACAATTGTATTCAAGGTTGTATATGAGCTGAGTATTTGTTTAGAAGTTTAAAGGGTTGGATGGTTAGGAATGTTTAGCGTTGAATAAAGAAATGAAAGTACAAGGTTGGATGGTTAGGAATGTTTAATGTTGAATAAAGAAATATAAGTACAAGTGAGTGACACAACGATGTAGCTAGTAGTACTGAAGCTAAGTACAAAAAAATATTAGTAAAAACGATGAACAGAAACTATATAAAAATAGGCGTAGCTGGTCCGGTGGGATCGGGCAAAACTGCTTTGATAGAAAGGCTGAGCAGGGCCATGAGTAAAGATTACAGTCTTGCCGTAATTACGAATGATATTTATACCAAAGAGGATGCGGAGTTTCTTACGCAAAATTCGTTGCTGCCGGCCGAGCGGATCATGGGGGTGGAAACGGGTGGTTGCCCGCATACCGCCATCAGGGAAGATGCCAGTATGAACCTGGAAGCCGTAGAGGAAATGGCTGCAAGAATACCCGATGTGCAGATTATTTTTATTGAGAGCGGCGGCGATAATTTGTCTGCCACCTTTAGCCCCGACCTTGCGGATGTAACCATTTTTGTTATTGATGTGGCCGAAGGTGATAAGATACCACGTAAGGGCGGTCCGGGTATTACGAGGAGCGACTTATTGGTGATTAACAAAATTGACCTGGCGCCTTATGTGCATGCAGACCTTGGCGTGATGGAGCGTGACGCCCGCAAAATGAGAAACGGCCAACCCTTTGTTTTTACCGACCTGATGAAGCTGCAGGGACTGCATGATGTGATTGGCTGGATTAAGAAATATGCTTTGATGGAAGAAACCAATGAACCCAACCTGCTGCGATGAAGGCAAAATTACATATACAGGTGGCTGACAGGGCAGGATGCTCGTACTTAAAAAAGGCTTTTTTTAGCACGCCTTTTAAAGTGGCCAATATTACGGAAGACAAAGGCGGCAACCCACTTCGCTTAATGCTGATGAGTTCTTCGCCGGGCATATTAGATGGCGACCATTATGATATGAAGATTGAACTGGGTAGCAATGCTGCGCTGCAATTACACACCCAGGCTTACCAACGCCTTTTTAATATGAAGCGGGGTGCATCGCAGCAACTGGAAGTGCGGCTGGAGAATGGCGCATCGTTGGTTTACCTGCCACATCCATCTGTACCACATGAGCAATCCGCATTTGTAAGCCGCAATAATTTTTACCTTGGCAATAACTGCCGTTTGGTTTTCGGAGAAATTTTAACCTGCGGACGAAAGCTGAACGGCGAGGCATTTTTGTTTTCAAAATACCATAGCATTAGCCAGGTGTTCATCAATAACAAATTGGTTATAAAAGAAAACCTGCTGATGCAGCCGGCGGAAATTGATGTATATGAGTTAGGGCAACTGGAAGGGTACAGTCACCAGACAAGTATGATTTTTTTAGATGAGGCAGGAAATATGCCCGAACTGAAAGTTGCCTTACTGGAATTACTGGCTGAACAGAAAGATATTGAATACGGCATTACGGCAGCGCCGATAAACGGTTTGCTGGTAAGGGTTTTGGGGTATGGTGCGGAGCAGTTGTTTAAATTGATGAACGATATGAATGAAATAATTGCGGAAGGATGTAGCAGGGTGGAGTTAGAATGTTGAATTATGAATGATGAATCATGAATTATGAATGTTGAATTATGAATGTTGAATGTATACAATTATAAGTTATGAGTGTATATCCGTATTTGGACGATGTTTGTTTGAACCACGAAGACACGAAGGGCACAAAGCAAAACACAGTATAACTATTGCATTATGACTGCAGAAATGCAAACACTTATTATGACGGCTATTTCTATTGCATGCCTGCATACGCTTACGGGTCCCGACCACTACCTGCCTTTTATTGCACTATCAAAATCAAGAGGCTGGTCGCTGGCAAAAACGATTGGGTGGACACTTACCTGCGGGCTGGGCCATGTGCTGAGTTCTGTATTGCTGGGTTTGGGTGGTGCAGCTCTTGGTTGGTCGCTGGGTAAAATTAGCTGGTTGGAAAATATTCGTGGTGGCATTGCCGGATGGGTGATGCTGGCTTTTGGTATTGGTTACAGTATGTGGGGTTTGTATCGCCTGTATGCCAACAAGCCTCACAAACATTTTGATATGGATGATGAGGGCGGGCTGTATGTGTACGAACATAATCATGGTGCCGCCGTGCTGCCGCAGGAACGATACCGGGTAACGCCCTGGGTGATGTTCCTCATTTTTGTGATGGGCCCTTGTGAACCGATGATACCACTGCTGTATTTTCCTGCCGCACAAAACAGTTGGGGCGGCATGCTGCTCCTAATTTTTATTTATACGGTATGCACACTGGTAACCATGCTGGCCATGGTATTGCTGGGCTGTTTCGGTATTGCTTTCTCCCGCATACAGCCCTTAGAACGTTATGTGCATGTGCTGGGCGGGCTTACCATTTTTACCTGCGGGGCAGGAATGCTTTGGATGGGATGGTGAGGTAAATCGTGACCTTTTGTAAACCCTTTGTGCTTTTATACAATTCAGAGACTTTTAACCTGGTTAATGCTTTCTTTACAGCTAGTGTTATGCAGGTGTCAACCGCAACAAGTTAATTTCGGCTACATTATTATTTTTAATTTTTGAAGCTTTTAATTTTATAATCTGCTTTCCTTCTGCAATGGTAAAAGTTCCAATCTTTAAACGTTTCCAACCACTCATTTCATAAGCCTCTTTTCTTGGCACTCTGTCCGGGCTGGGAATTTGCTTTGAATAAAAAGCTTGCTGAATTACTACTCCCCTACTTTGGTTGCCTATGCTGCAAATAATGCGGGAGCCAACATTCACCTTTTTGCATAAGTATTCAATCTCCACTATATATCTACCCGGGTTTATACAATCAATCTCCCAAAAAATACTGTCACGTGTATTATTCCATTTTTCAACCCAGTCATGCGCCCAGCCATGGCCTTCTTTAAATTCTATTCCGGATGATAAAGTAGCTTCATATGTGGGTAGTTCTGCACCTGATTTTGACAATATAATAGGCCGGTTATATTGCAGGCCTGATATGGCATTAGCAAACCAAGTGTTGTAGTTATTGAAATAATTTGTTGTTAAGTCGCTCCTGATTATTGAAAGATCCTTTTTTTCTTCAGGATCGGTAGAGAGGTCGTATAGTTGCGGTTTGTTTTTCTCGTACACAAAACGGTATTGATCGCTGCGGAAGCCACCGGCGTTTAACCCCGCAGGAAGTTCCATAAAATTTACATGGGTATAAAGTTTTCGATTAGTATCAAAAGCAGGCGTATCGTTTAATATTAAGGATGCAAGGCTTAAACCGGCAAGCGGCTTTCCGGGAATATTTTTTAAATTACACAAATCGCGCAGGGTTGGGTAAATATCGATGTGCCCTGCAATGGTGGTATCGGTTTGGCCTGGCTGAATATGATTTTTCCAACTGATAAAAAATGGAACGCGGGTACCACCTTCATGAACAGTTCCCTTTATACCTTGCATGTTTCCATTGTATCGGATACCGTTTGGTCCGTTATCCGATAAAAAAATTACGATGGTATTTTCTTCCAGTTTATTTTCTTTTAAATATCGAAGCACTCTGCCAACATTATCGTCCACATTTTCTACCATGCCGTAAATACTTGCCAACTCGTTATCTAAACCTTTGGCTTTGTATTTATTAAAATATTTATCCGGCACCTGGTGTGGCGAATGCGGCGCATTGTAAGGGATGTAGCAAAGAAAAGGTTGATCTTTATTAGCCGACATAAATTGCAAGGCTGCATCAGTTAACACATCGGTGATGTACCCTTTTGTTTGTACAAGTTTGTCGTTATGCTCCAATTGAGTATTAAAGTAGTTAGACCAATGCCCGGCACTAAAACCTAAAAATTCATCAAAACCCTGGTCGATGGGCCGGTTGGGATAATGTTGACCGTTATGCCATTTACCAAATATTCCGGTACGATAACCATTTGCCTTAAAAAGTTCTGCAATTGTCGTTTCTTCAGTTTCCATTACCTCTAACCCTTTTGATACAGATAAAACACCCGTATTTAAATGATACCTGCCTGTTAACAAGCTTGCTCTTGAAGGAGCACATAAAGGGCTTACATAAAACTGTGTAAACTCTTTTCCACTTTTGGCCAGTTGGTCTATTTGAGGGGTTTCCAGAAAAGGATTACCATGCAAACTTAAATCTCCCCATCCCTGGTCATCAGTTAAAATAAGTACCACGTTGGGTTTGTTTTGTGCATATGTCAAAGTATGAACAAACAATGCCAGGGTGATTAGGAAATATTTACAAGTAGGTAATAGGCTTAGGGTTTTTTCCTGCATTATTAAAAATAAGGGATTTAATCAAATGGGAGAATGCAAAAGTATGTTTCTGACTTATTATGAAACGGTAAATACAGTTATTTAAAATGTACTTACAAAAAAATTGATGTTGGCATTATTTGATGTAAACCACCAATACATTGAGTAAGCTAAATGTGTTTCTTGTTCTATTCATCAATAAATTTTGCTTCAATCTTACAGGTTGGCTTATGATAAACCGGGAAATTTAATGAGTTGGAAATAAAACATAACTCATTTGCTTTTTTGTGAAGTTCATTCGCCTTATCTGCCAATAAATTACTTGATATGGTAACTAAGGGGTTTAAAGTAACTTCTGAAAATTTTCCTCCGCCACCCAATGTTTCAATCATAACACCTGTTGCGTTGTCCGTGTAGCCTGTTACAACAATGCCTGCTATGGCACATAAATGCAGGTACCACAGCATATGGCACGATGAAATTGAAGCTATTAAAAGTTCTTCGGGATTGTGTTTTGTTTTGTCGCCACGAAATGCAGGATCAGAAGAAGCAAGGATTTCAGTTTTATTATCAACATAAATAGAATGACTTCTTTCATACTCTTTATAATTTGAAGTACCTGTGCCGGAGTTTCCGGTCCATTTTATTGTTAGGCTGTAATGGTGTTGTTCATTCATATTGGTTCATTTTAATTGAAGGGAAAAACTATATTCTCCGACCGGAAACCCTGCCTGTTTTATCGATAAAAATAAATCTTTAAACATACTTCCGCATCACCAATTATCGCGATAACTCCACGGCCCTAAAATTAACAAGCTCATCAAAATTTTAATCACCTGCGAAGCGTAATAACATCCTACCATCATAATGTTATTTTGGTAACAAGCAGAATCCCTTTATGAAACTTTAGAGGCGACGCTCCATTCAACTGAATATTTTCAATTGAGCAAAAGGTTCCAATACTAAAGTCGATGAAAGGATATTAAAGTTCATCTTATTTTTTATAGGTAAAAAATAGCTTAATGAAAATTTTGGATCATCAATATTAACCGGTGGATTGTCTTTTCTAAATACAAATGATCTTTAATAAAATAGCCCCCGAATGACTGGGGACCATTTTATTTTTAAATTCATCTATGAGGGTTTCAATTTTAAATGTTGGCCGGCTGGTCGCATCCGTACGTTAATCAACTACTAACTTTTTAATTTAGGCAAGCTATAAGTTTTTCGGATATAGCATTGATGATAAGTTAAGGATGTGTACCCTACTTTTTGTTTTGCAATAATTCATTTTGTTTTTCCAGCAGGTTAGCTACGCGGGTTAGCAACTCAATGTCTTTAGGTGTTTTCACGGTGGTATCGTGCACATCGTCTGCGCGATTTTTAAGGCGGTTCATAAATTGTACTACCACAAAAATGGTAAGACTTACAATTAAAAAATCAACTGAAACTTGTAACAGTTGTCCATAGCCTATGGCCACTTCTTCGGGGTGCGCCACACCTTTTACCATAACCGCTTCGCGAAGCACCAGTTTTTTATTTTGCAGATTAAAGCCGCTGGTAAGTAACGACAGCGGTGGAAGTAAAATTTGTTTTACCAAAACATCCACCACCTTGCTAAAGGCTGCGCCAATAATTACACCAATGGCAATATCAATCATATTGCCTTTTA
>JBBSJX010000067.1:0-13533 GCA_038256825.1 Chitinophagales bacterium | reverse complement strand
AATCCATAAATAATAATGCAGCCGTTAAAACCAACACCGAATTATCCCAAATTGTGTGGGTGGATACCTTGAAAAATGTTGGGCAGGTTAAATTTGGTGAAACCGTTAATATTGATTTTGAATTTAAGAACACCGGCACCAGCCCGTTACTGGTAGTTTCGGTTGAGCCTGGATGTGGGTGTACGGTTGCTGATTATCCTAAGCAAGCCATTGCAGCAGGCGAAACAGGAAAAATAACCGCAGCTTTTGATTCCAATAAAGGAAATGAAGGTGATTTTAAAAAGAATATTATGGTACGTACCAATACCGATGAAGGAAGCAGGTTTCTTTATTTTACCGGTACTATTGTAAAATAATATTGGATGTGGATGAATGTTATCCAATAGATTATTATAACCGGCGAGTTTTTCATAATATTTGAAAATCGCCTAATTTTGAAAAAAAGTTTAAAAATTAAATAATGATGCAATTTTTCTATTTGTTATCTGCAGACCCAAAAGGGGGCGGAACTATTCAGTTAGTTATGATGGGTGCAATTATCCTGGTATTCTGGTTATTTATGATTCGTCCGCAGGCTAAAAAAGCAAAAGTACAAAAGCAGTTTATCAGCGATATGCAAAAGGGCGATAAAGTAGTTACCATTGCAGGTATACATGGTGTTGTTCACAAATTGAATGAAGATAATACCATACAGTTGGAAGTAAACCCCGGTAGTTATATGAAGATTGAAAGATCTGCAATAAGCCTGGAGTGGAGCCAGCAAATAAATAAAAGTGCAACCACTGCCGTTGACAAAAAATAATTAAGACTTCGTTTACTAATCGAATGTTATTTTAAAAAACTCTTGTACCAAAAATGTTTTATAACAATTGGGCAAGAGTTTTTTATTTTACTGATATAACCAGGAATCCAATAAAGCCTACATTTTTGGAAGCAATTTGAAAACTTAATCCAGATGCTAAAAATTGGAATTACAGGTGGTATAGGAAGTGGGAAAAGTACCGTATCGCGCATTTTTAATGTATTGGGCATCCCGGTATTTGATGCAGATAGTGAGGCGAAAAAATTAATGGAATCAAATGTTAGCATAAAGGAAGCCATACAAAATGAATTTGGTGCAGATACTTATATTGATGGTAAATTAAACAGGGCTTTATTGGCGAACCTTGTTTTTACTGATACTTATAAACTGGATAAATTAAACGCACTGGTTCATCCAATTACCATTGCTTATGCCGAAACGTGGATGGAACAGCAAACGAGTGCTTATGTAGTTAAGGAAGCTGCTTTATTTTTTGAATCTGGTTCTGCAGCTAATTTGGATTATATGATTGGTGTTTATGCGCCGCAACATATAAGGATAAACCGAGCCATGAAGCGGGATCAAATATCGCGGGAGCAGGTATTGGAAAGAATTAACCGACAGGTGGATGAAGAAATGAAAATGCGGTTGTGCGATTACGTTATTCAAAATGATGAGCAACAACTACTGATACCGCAGGTATTACAACTGCATAACAAATTTTTAGAATTAGCTGCAAAATAAAAATGGTAACCTTAAAAGATCACCATTCACTATCACTATTAAGACTATAAAATTTTTGACATTATTGTTTCCGTTGTTCTACAATAATGTTTTTTTGAAAAAACTTAACCAACGAATCTCTTACTCTTAAGGTATCACGTACTAATAATTTTTTAGGAATAAACATTCTGTAATACAAGGAGTCGTTTAAATAAAGGGTATCAACCTTAAATCGTACACCATCCTTGGTTAATCTTTCACTCCTCGATAAAATGCGCTGCCTGCTTTTAGTAACGTCAAATATCATTTTGTAGTCAATGCTATCATTTATGTTTGTAGCTGGTAGGATGATTGCGGTTGCCATGGTATCCGGTGCCCTTGCAACGTTTTCCAAGTCAGTGGAATCTTCTTCCGCCATCTCTGTTTGCTCGGTTGCGGGTTTGTTTAATAAAACATAAGCTCCCCAAATAGCGCCAACAACAACCAGGGTAACTATTGCAATAATTATAATTATGGTTGTATTACGCCCACTTTCGTTTTGTTTTGTGCGTTGGCGATGTAGGTGTTCGGGATTGTCGCGGTGCGGCGATAATTCTTCTTTTACAGGTAAAAAATTGCCGGGAGTAAATTCGTAAACACCCTGGTTGTTTTTTTGCAAAGTTCCTATCCCTTCAATAGTATATGGTTTACCAATATTAATAAACTGCTTTATGTTGCTGAGATAGGATTCCAGGTCGCTTCTAACCAATGGCTGTATTTTTCCCAGCTTTTTTACTAAAAAGGCAATCAGGTCTTCGTTGGTTAAGTCTTTGGGGCTATATGTAAAGGTTAAGCCTTCAATAGGGTAATATATTTCTTTATCCTGTGCCTGTGGTAATGTAACCCTTTCGTCCAGAATAAAATTGCCAATCCCTTGCAGTTGAAGTGTTTTTTTTTCGTAAAGGTATAGTGCTAAAAGGTCGTCAAATTTCACTTGTAATAGTTTAGAATTGCAAAAGTATCAATATAAATTACTTTAGGTAATTAGTGCAAATATGAGGGTAATTAGTTGTACAGCAATGTAGCTTTTTTGGGGTTACCTTTGGGGCATGCTAACGCCGGAAGAAGAAAAATTTTTAAAATACTGGGCTGAAAACCAAAATAAAACCAAACGAGGTATCAAACAATATAGGGTGGGCTTATCAATGGGCCTTGTATTAGGGATTGGAATAATAATTAATTTACTGTCGGGATGGTATTCACGGGCCAATATGGTTGCCAATAGTCAATCTACACCTATAGTATTGGTTATAGCAATAATCATAATCTCCATTTTTTGTTCAGTTTTTTATAAGCAGTTTCGTAAGGAGGCAAATGAGCAGCGTTATAAGGAGCTCAGTTATAAAAAAGAAAAAGAAAATTTTGCACGGCAGGTGCAGCAGGATGAAGCCCAAAATGGTCAAAGTAGTATATAAAAAATCAAAATAAAATAATGAAGTATTTTTTCTTATTAGCCAGTGTATTAATGGTGTCGTGCTCTGGTTGTATAAAAGACGATAAAGGTTGCAGTAATGTAAAACCTGCCGACGAACAGGCTGCTATTGTAGCTTATGCAAATGCAAATAGTATTGCCGCTGTTAAACACAGTTCGGGTTTGTATTACGAAGTAATTGCACCGGGTTCTGGCGCCACACCAACTGTTAACTCAACAGTAACTGTAAATTATACAGGTAAATTGCTTAACGGAACCACTTTCGATAAATCTACAGCGCCTATTAGTTTTAAATTAAGCCAGGTAATCGAAGGTTGGATTGTGGGTATCCCTTTAATAAGCAAGGGTGGTAAAATTAAATTAATCATTCCTTCATCTATGGCATATGGTTGTAATGGTGCCCGTACCATTCAGCCCAATTCAATTTTATTTTTTGATGTTGACCTTATAGATGTACAATAATTAGCAGATAACAAGAACTTTTAAACCGGCGCAGCAATTATTTTGTTGCGCCGGTTTTATTTTTTGCAAAATGTTATAAGAGGTATTAAGATAAATTTTTTTGTTTCGGACATTGGTTTTTCATAGCATCATCGTTGTGTCACTCTCTTGTACTTTTTATCGTTGTGCATCGGCTTGGGTTTACTGTTTTACGCGCTCATATAATTGATACTGTAAACGGCTGCCGTGTGCACACAAACATGTTAGTTTCAGATTTTTAAATTTCACATAAATAGAAAACGACTAATTGCTCCAGAGGAGCATCCTGTTTATAGTAAATCTGAATTTGAAGTTTTTCTGCTCCGTAGGTGCCACCTATAATGGAGTAATAAGGAAGCGCCTACGGAGCTTGGATTATCCTTTTTATATGATTTTTATAAACAGGGTGCTCTTACGGAGCAAAAAGAAAAAACAAAAAGAGGTGTGTACACACGGTAGGTTCAAGTATGCGAACTGCCGGTAGGCGGTCAGGCAGCAACCGAAGTTGCATTTAAAACGAATAATGATTACCAAAAACAATACCGATAGATTATGGGTGCATTAAAACTTGTTGCATTGCTAAAACGATTGTAGAATGAAAATTGCATAAGAAAAGCCGCTATGTAAAGATGCTGTACAAGTGTGCGACGCAACAAAAGTTGCATTTAGAACAAATGATGGTTACCAAAAATAAATACCGATAGTAAAGTTGTTTAAAACTTATGACCAACTATTTTCCACGGAATTATTTAGGCACATCGCCCTATATTTATGCATTCAAACATTGTAAACCTAATTACTTAAACAAACCGCTTACATAATGAGTAAAAGTTTTGTAACCATAGCATTTATTTTATTAGTGCAATTTTTAAGTGCGCAGCAAATAAATATTGCAACCTATAATTTACGCTACGACAACCGTAGCGACTCCGGTAATTTATGGGAAGACCGTGCGCCCATTGTATCGTCGTTAATACGTTTTCACGACTTTGATATTTTTGGCACACAAGAGGCGTTGATTAACCAATTAAAAGATGTTAATAGTGCATTGCCACAATACAGTCGTTATGGTGCCGGCCGCGACGATGGTAAAGAGAAAGGTGAACATTCCGCTATTTTTTATAAGAAAGAAATGTTTGAACTGCTGAAGAGCGGGGATTTCTGGTTATCGCAAACCCCTGACAAACCTTCGTTAGGGTGGGATGCTACCTGTTGTAATCGCATTTGCTCGTGGGTATATTTAAAACATAAAAAAAGCGGTAAAAAATTCTATGTTTTTAATGCCCATTTTGATCACCAGGGCATACAGGCACGGGTGGAAAGCAGTAAATTAATTTTACAAAAGATTAAACAAATTGCACGTAAGGAGCCCACCATTTTTATGGGCGATTTAAATGGCGGCCATAACAGCGACTGGTACCTTACCCTGGCAAACTCCGGATTTTTAAAAGACAGTTATACTATGGTGCAATATCCTTACCTCAATAACTCATCATTTAATTCGTTTGGTGCAGCAAAACCTGGTAAAGTAGTAATTGACCATATTTTCGTGACCGACCAATTTACTGTAAACAAATGGGGGGTGCTTACCGATAGTTATAACGGCAAATATCCATCGGACCACTTTCCGGTAATGGCTTTGGTAAGCATTAAATAGGTAATTATAAAAACATTAAAAGGGATATTGCAATTAAGCAGTATCCCTTTTTTTATGTAAAAAACTAATTGCATTTATTCTCAAGGATGCCACCTTACAAAGGCTTCCATAGCTGCATATTGCGTCATACCTAACTGTGCATAAAGGTTGGCAGTATTGGCATTTCTTTCCTCGGCACGTTGCCAGAATTCTCTTGCATCCGAACCCTGGAAAGGCACCATATCTTTTTGTGATTGGTGAATAAAGATGCCAAAGCGTTTTTTCATCACCTGGTCGGGGCTCATAGGTATGGCCATTTCAATTTCGGTAATATCCCATTCCTGCCATGCACCTTTGTACAGCCATATCCAGCAATCATCTATCCAATCAACCTTAGCTTCTCTTAAGCGGCGGATGCTTTCAAAAATAATATCCAGGCAAACCCTGTGTGTTCCATGTGGGTCGGCAAGGTCGCCTGCACAAAAAATCTGGTGCGGTTTAATTTTGTTCAGGATGTCTATGGTAATCTGTATATCTGCTTCACCCATCGGGTTTTTATCGATAGTACCGGTTTCATAAAAAGGTAGGTTTAAAAAATGGGCACGATCGTCGGTAAGGCCAACATACCTGCACGTAGCCCTGGCCTCGCAGCGGCGTATCAATCCTTTTATTGCCCTGATCGCCTTTGTATCTACCTGGTTTTTTCTCTTACTGTCAAGAAATGTTTTTGCTGATGACAGGATTTCCTTACTGGTATTATTATCTATTCCAAACATCTGTTCAAACCCAACCGTAAAGTCAAGAAAACGAGTAACAAACTCATCGGTTACCGCAATGTTTCCACTGGCCTGGTAAGCCACATGCACTTCATGGCCCTGGTCGTGCAAACGCATAAAGGTTCCACCCATACTTATAATGTCATCATCAGGATGTGGGGAGAAGATGAGGCTGCGCTTGGGTTGTATATCACTTCTTTCGGGATGTCCGGGAATAATGGCATTTGGCTTGCCGCCCGGCCAGCCGGTAATGGTATCGCGTAGCATATAAAAAACCTGCAGGTTTACTTCGTAGGCATCGCCAATTTCCACTAATAAATCGCCTAATCCATTTTCATTGTAATCGAGTGTGGTTAAACTAAGTACGGGTTTGCCGGTTTTTAACGACATGTTCACCACTGCTCTTTTTATCATTTGTGGTGTCCAGTCGCATTCACCGGTAAGCCATGGAGATTTTATACGGGTTAATTCGGCAGCAGCAGTTTCATCCACTACAAACGTACAATCGTTGTGCTGTTGCAATATACTTGCAGGCACCTGCTCCGATAAATCACCTTCTGCCGAGCGGGCAACAATCTGGGCTTTTGCACCCCAGGCCATTAGCAATATTCTTTTAGCTTTCAATATCGTGCTCATGCCCATAGTTATTGCCAGGCGTGGCACCTGCGAGATGTTTAAAAAATCTCTTGCATTGGCAATACGTGTACTATTGTCGAGTGTAATTAACCTGGTTTTCGAAAAAATACTTGAGCCTGGTTCGTTAAAACCAATATGCCCGTTGTTTCCAATACCCAGTATTTGTAAATCAATACCACCTTTTGCTGCAATCAATTGCTCATAATCGTGACAGTGTTTTTTAATTTCCTCCTTAGGTAATTCGCCGTTGGGTATAAATACATTCGACGGATCAATGTCAACATGATTTAGTAAATGGCGGTGCATAAAGCTGTAATAGCTTTGATAGGCATCTTCTTCTAATGGGTAATATTCATCCAGGTTAAAAGTGACAACATTTTTAAAACTCAAGCCGTCTTCGTTATGCATACGAACCAGTTCCTTATACAATTCAACAGGTGTGGAGCCTGTTGCCAGTCCTAAAACAATCTGTTCGTCCAGGCTTTGTTTTTCGCGAATGGCTTCAGCAATTTGTTCAGCAACATATATTGATCCGTCAACAGGAGAGGGGAATATTTTTACAGGTATTTTTTCAAAGCTATCGGTAAGGTCAACATTCAACCGTGGATTTGGCATATATAGTTTGGTTTAGATTAAATGAAATGCGAAGGTGAAAAAGAAATATGATAAAATGGCTGTTTGGTTAATGCAATCGTTTGTTCACTCAGTAATAATAGGCAACATGCCTGTTTTATGTTTTAGGTTGATGATCCTAAAGTTATATTTAAAAATTTTTTCCGGTCAATCATTCTTGCACCCAGGCTTTCCAAATGTTCCGTGTACACCTGGCAGTCTATCATTTCAACTCCCTGTTTTTGTAAAAATTGAACATATTTAATAAACGCATACTTACTGGCATTACTCTGGTGACTGAACATGCTTTCGCCAAAAAATAAATTGTTCATTCTTATACCATATAGTCCGCCAACTAATTGTTGATTATGCCAAACCTCGGCGCTATGTGCATATCCAAGGTGGTGCAATTTTATAAATGACGTTTCCAGGTCGTTGGTAATCCAGGTGCCATCCTGCCCTTTGCGTTGGGTGCTTTTGCACGAATGTATAACCCGGGTAAAGGCTTTGTTTACGGTAAACTCAAAGGTTTCTTTTTTTATAAGCGCCTTCATGCTTTTGCTCACCTTTAATTCGTTGGTAAATAAAACAAACCGCGGATCGGGGCTCCACCACATGGGAACATCGCCATCAAACCAGGGAAAAATGCCGTTTTTGTAAGCTAATAATAAACGGTCTATCGATAAGTCGCCACCAATGGCCAGCAAACCATCCGGTAATGCATCTTCAACGGGCGGAAACCAAAGTTTATGATCCAAAACATGTAACGACATGTGTAAAAATAAGCACCACGAAACAAATGGATTAAAACCCGGCTAGTGAAGGAAATAAGTTCTTATACAGTAATAATAAATAACAGGCTGCACGTTAAACTAAAAGTACAAGAGTGCGACGCAACGATGTTGATGTTGGTGCTAAGGCTGGGGTCAAAAAAAAAAGAAACGGCTATGTGTTCAGTATTTTTTTTGGGTTATAAGCGGTGGAGCAATGTGGTACCCCGGTTGTGTCACTCCCTTGTACGGTATATTTTTATGGCAGCGGGTAAGGTAATCAGTTAATCAGCCAGTACCTCCAAAGTTGCACTGATGCCCCTTTCGGTTATAGCATCAACTTTTGGTTTCAGGTTGTCGTAGTTGCCTTGCTGCACGGCGTACTTGCCTTTAGTATGAATAATCATGGCACATTGTTCGGCCTGTTCAGTAGTGTGATTACAGATATCAATAAGGGTTTCAATTACCCATTCAAACGTGTTTACCTCATCGTTCCAAACAATAATCTGGTACGATTTTTCAAAAGTGGTCAGCACATCAACGTCAATTTCTTCTTCGGTTCTTGTAGCTGCGTTAGTATTGCGCATGTACTCTAATTTTTTTTCAAAGTTATCTTTTATAATAGCAAATTTAAGACGTAAGCCCGGAAAATGACGGTGGCAGCTTGCTTTCAACAAATACCAGGGAGGGTTGGGGCAATCATTTTCAATGGTTTAAAAATTAATTTATAGGAATGTTAACTTAAACAGTAAGCCACTAAAAAATCTATCTTTGTTATTGTTAACGTTTAAATGCAACGCAATCAATACATACGATCCATTTTAAGTTTGCTCCTTTTGTTGGTATTTCTTTTAGGCATTACGCCTAAAAAAGTATTGCACAACTGGATAGCCAATCATAGCGATCAGGTACCTGTAGGTGGTAAAAATCACCACATACAAATTTCGTATGCAGGCTATCAATGTAATGTGCAAAACCTCGTTGCTGAATCTCCATTCGAGAATGTATCCTTTACCACACCGGCATTTGATAAGCCATCTTTTTTTGTACCGTATAGTGCATCAATCGTTTCTTATTATTTCCAATATTTTTATACCCGCGATCTCCGGGGCCCTCCGATAGTTAAATATTCTTAATCCATTTTTATTGGTTTGGGGTTCAATCCCCAATAATTTAATTCATTCATTGGCTGTGGCCTTAAATTCATTTTATATGAAATTTTTTATAGGAGTTCTTTTTTTAGTCATCAATATTTCATTCATTTTTCCTGTAAATGCTCAGGAAAAAATAAATTTTACCGGTAAAGTACTCGATGCAAACACCCGGCAACCATTAGTGGGTGCATCCATAAATTTTCCCGATATGCGCCGCGGTACCACAAGCACCGCGGAAGGAACTTTCAGGGTTCCCGGAATGCCAGCCGGCAAAATATTGGTTGAAATTAGTTTTACCGGTTATACCTCCATTGTTGAAACCATAGACCTGGTACAAAGCAGTGAAATAGAATTTATATTAAAACCAACCTTTTTTGAAACGGAAGCCGTTACGGTTACGGGTGTATCATCAGCAACATCAGTTAAACGAACTTCTGTTCCGGTTACTATTGTAAAAAAGGAGGATTTGTTGCGCGGCTCCGCTACCAACCTGGTTGATGCGCTGTCAAAAAATCCGGGGGTAACACAAATTTCAACGGGCCCGGCAATTTCAAAACCTGTAATAAGGGGGCTGGGTTATAACAGGGTTGTAATAGTTAACGATGGCGTACGCCAGGAGGGACAGCAATGGGGAGATGAACACGGAATTGAAATTGATGAATTAAATGTTAGCCGGGCCGAGGTTTTAAAAGGACCGGCATCGCTCATGTATGGAAGTGATGCATTGGCCGGGGTAGTAAATTTTATTTCTATTATACCTGCGCCAAACGAAACCATTAGAGGTAACTTTCTAACCAACTACCAATCAAACAACCAACAAAGAGGGTTGCACGGCGATATTGGCGGCAATCATAATGGATTTATCTGGGGCGCTTATGGCTCGTATAAAGCTGCCGGCGATTTTAAAAATAAATATGATGGCTATGTGTATAACTCCCGCTTTAACGAGAAAGATTACGGTGCTTATGCGGGCATTAATAAAAACTGGGGTTACAGTCATTTAAACTTTAGCCAGTTTAATCAGCAGGTAGGTTTGGTTGAAGGAACCCGGGATAATGCAACCGGCAAATTTTTACGCCAGGTAAATCAAAACGGGCAGGTTGCCGAAGTAGTAGTACCCAACGATCAATCTACAAATTCCACTCCCGGAATTCCCAACCAACGCATTCGTCATTTTAAAATAGCCAGTGATAATAGTTTTAATATTGGGCCGGGAAGGTTGACGTTGGTGTTAGCATATCAACGCAATAACCGGCAGGAGTTTGGTAATATTCTGGATCCTAATGAAGCGGGGTTGGACTTTAACCTGCAGACTTTAAATTACAATGCCCAATACCATTTACGGCAGATAAAAGACTTTAAAACTACTATTGGATTAAATGGCATGTATCAAACCAATGGAAACAGGGGAATTGAAGTTTTAATACCCGAGTATTCTTTATTTGATATTGGCGGGTTTGTATACACGCAGCGCCGTTATGATAAATTTACGGTGAGTGGGGGTATACGGTTAGATAACAGGCACCTTAATTCTCAAGGCCTTGTTGAGGGAAGTGAGGTGAAATTTCAATCTTTAAATAAAAACTTTTCTAATATTTCGGGCAGTGTGGGTATTAGCTATGAGGCCAGCAACAATGTTACTTTAAAACTGAATATCGCCCGGGGCTTCAGGGCTCCCAGTATTCCTGAGCTGGCCAGTAATGGCGCTCATGAAGGAACCAACCGTTATGAGTATGGATCAGATAATTTACAATCGGAGCGTAGTATACAGGTAGACGGTGGTATCGCATTAAATTCTGAACACGTGTCCCTGTCGGGAAATTTATTTGTAAATAAAATCAACCATTTTATTTTTTACAGAAAGCTTAATGCTGCATCTGGTGGAGATAGCATATTAACCCATGATGGAACTGATTTTTATGCATTTAAATTCAGCCAATCCAATGCCTTGTTATATGGTGGTGAGGCCAATTTAGACATTCACCCGCACCCCTTGCACTGGCTGCATATAGAAAATAGTTTTTCGTACGTGCGAGGTAAATTAAGCCAGGCACAGGATGGTAGTAATAACTTACCGTTTATACCTGCCGCAAAAATGATTAACGAAGTAAAAGGTGATTTTTTACAGAAGGGGCAAACCCTTAAAAATGTTTATGTAAAAGTGGAGCTTGAAAACACCTTTAACCAAAACAAAGCATTTACCGGTTACAATACGGAGACCGCAACAAAAGGATATAGTTTATTAAATGCAGGTTTTGGAGGTGATATTGCAAGAAAAAAGAAAACCCTTTTCAGCTTGTATTTTTCAGCAAACAATATTACAGATGTGGCCTATCAAAACCATTTAAACAGGCTAAAGTATACGGATGTTAATGTGGTTACCAACCGGCAAGGTGTATTTAATATGGGTCGGAACTTTAGTTTAAAATTAAATGTGCCCTTATCCTTCAATACTAAAGGATAAACTGTTTATTAATCTGGGCCGTATTTGTTATTCAAAAATGGATCAGGTATATATATTTAATCTGGCAAAAACACCATTTTTCGTGGTGTATCTTTGTCATTAAAATTTGCTGGTTGAAACATCTTAAAGCGCTTAATAAATATTTCTGGAAATACCGCGTTCGTTTTTTTATTGGAATGATCTTCGTTATGGCTTCCAACTATTTTGCAGTGTTGGCGCCGCAGATAACCGGCTATGTTATTAACCTGGTTCAACAACGATTGCCCAATGCAAAACAAGTTGTACGAAAAGAATTGCACGATGTACTGGTGCAATGGTTTATAACCACTTTACAACCTTTACAAAACAATTTTGGATTATTAATAGCCATTTGCAGTTTAACCATTTTATTGCTGGCAATTATAAGGGGAGTACTCATGTTTTTTATGCGGCAAACCATTATTGTAATGAGCCGCCATATTGAGTATGATCAAAAAAACCAGGTTTACAAGCATTACCAGAAGCTGGATACTAATTTTTACAAAACCCACAGCACCGGCGACCTTATGAACCGGATAACTGAAGATGTAAGCAGGGTGCGGATGTATACCGGGCCGGCAATCATGTACCTGATAAACCTTGTAACGCTTATAGGTTTTAGTGTAATTAACATGGTTCGTAAAGATGCCATGCTCACCATTTACGTTTTGGCGCCTTTACCAGTATTGGCTATAACCATTTATGTAGTAAACACAGTCATTCACAAGCGAAGCGAAAAAATACAGGCCTTATTATCCGATCTTACTACTAATGCGCAGGAAAGTTATTCAGGTATCAGGGTTATAAAATCGTTTGTGCAGGAAAAGGCGATGATGGGCTTTTTTAATGCAAATAGCGAAGCGTATAAAAAAAACGCTATCGGCCTGGCCAAGGTGGAGGCGATCTATTTTCCCAGCATGTCGTTAATGATAGGCTTAAGTACATTGGTTACCATTTTAATTGGCGGCATGCAGGCATTAAACGATCCTTCAAAAATTGGAGTAATTGTAGAGTTTGTATTGTACATAAATATGTTGGTGTTCCCGGTTAGCGCTATAGGTTGGGTTGCCAGTATGATACAACGTGCTTCTGCATCTCAAAAGCGGTTGAACGAATTTTTGGATACCAAACCAACCATAACGGATACCCTTGCTAATCCCAAAACACTGGTTAAAGGCGACATCCGTTTTGATAATGTAACCTTTGTTTATCCGCACACCGGTATCGTGGGTCTCAAAAACTTTAACCTTCATATTAAGGAAGGGGAGAAGGTGCTCATATTAGGAAAAACCGGTAGTGGAAAATCTACTGTAGCACAATTGCTGCTGCGGTTTTACGAACCCACTTCGGGTACTATAACCATCAACAATAATTTACTTAATCAGTATAGCCTGCAGCATTTTCGCGAACAAATAAGCTATGTTCCGCAGGATGTATTTTTATTTAGCGATACCGTTGCCAACAACATAAGTTTTGGGCTTCATAAGCAGGCCGATGCTGAGCGGGTAACGCTTGCTGCAAAACAGGCCAGTGTTGAAAAAGAAATTCAACATTTTGCCAAAGGTTACGAAACAATGGTGGGCGAACGTGGTGTTACCTTAAGCGGAGGGCAAAAGCAACGATTGTCCATTGCCCGTTCCCTCATTAAAAATCCGGAAATAGTAGTATTTGATGATTGCCTGAGTGCAGTAGATACTGCAACAGAAAATACCATTATATCAAACCTGTACCAATTTTTGCAGTATAAAACAGCCATCATTATAACCCATCGCATATTCACTTTATTTAATTTTGACAAGATTATTATTATTGAAAACGGACAGATAACTGAGCAGGGAACCCATGAAGAATTGTTGAAACAAAATGGTTATTACAGCGAGTTGTACCATATGCAGGTAACTTCCGCCCAACAAAACGAAGCCTCGTTATCATAAGATTTGGCAGGTTATACCAGTCAACTTTGCTTTTTATAAACTCTTGTATCTAAATTT
>JBBSJX010000066.1:0-13600 GCA_038256825.1 Chitinophagales bacterium | reverse complement strand
TTCATCTGGCCGCAAGCGTTGCCGTTTGCAGTAAAACATCTTTTCCACAAAAGTTGCACCTTACCGGATTCAATTGTGTTCAACAACTTATAGAATGCCCGCACTTCGGACTATTTTGAAAGGCAGTTGGCCTAATAACTATTAACATTATTTAAAACAACAAAGGCATCAAAAAATATTCTAATCATTTTAACTTTCTTTAAGTTTCATTTATGGAAATGAGCTTGCCGCTTACAGCCTGTTTTTTTTATTGGTTGAAAGCAAAACATCCGCGGCGCAGCTATAAGAAATAAAAGATAGCCTCTATTTATTTCTTTGTACTACCTCACCCGTTACTTTGTTTTTCAGAATCAACTTTACATCACCGTTTGGCAATACTTCCTCTTTAATAAGGTAATATGCTTCGTCGTATGCTGTCAATTCCTGGGTAATGTTGTTGGTATCTTCTCCACGCCAGTCATCTATTATAACAGGTTCCCATTTTTTTGATTTGGCGGAAATAAATGCAGCATCAAGAATGGCATTCACCACATAACCATCATAAAAAGTTTCAAGGGGTTCGCGATTATTTTCTATGGCTTCAAACATATCCGTAAACATATTGGGATAGCCCAGTTCATGGGCTTCATCACCCACCGGAAACAGCCAGCCAGCATTTACTTCTGCTTTCTCCGCCACATAATTACCACCCTTGCCGGTACTAAAAACTTCAAAACCTGTGCGTAAAAAACTGTTTATCCATATGGATCCCTCGGTGCCCACCACTTCATCCCGCAAATCCATACCGCCTCTGAAAGTCCAGCTCACTTCAAACTGGCCAATGGCGCCGTTGGCATATTTTACCAGCCCAATTGCATGATCCTCCGCTTCAATCGGGTGCACCTGCGTATCGGCCCAGCACATTACTTCCAGCGGCCTTATTTCCTTACCAATAAAATTTCTGCTGATCTCCACGCAATGGCAGGCCAGGTCAATAATAGCACCGCCTCCTGATTTTTCTTTGTCCCAAAACCAGTCGCTGTGCGGCCCCGGGTGCGCCTCCCTCGATTTGGTCCACAATACCCTGCCAATGCTCCCTTCCTTTATACTGGTCAACGACTTCAAAAACTTGGGAGTGTAACACAAATCTTCCAGGTATCCCGCAAAAATGCCAGCCGCTTCTACCTGATGTAACATGCGCCTGGCTTCTGCTGCTGTGCGTCCCAGGGGTTTGGTACAGAGTACGTGTTTCCTGGCTCTGACACAGGCTTCCACAGCCAATAGATGTAAATGATTTGGCAGCGAAATCAACACTACTTCCACTTCCGGGTGGTTGATGGCTTCAGTCATATCATCCGTAAAATGCTGCAATTGATAATCTTCAGCAAAGCGCTTTGCATTGTCAATATTCCTGGAGTAAACGGTATAGATAAAATCTTTTCGCCGTTGGGCATGTAAAGAAGTTGCATAAAACCGTGCTATAAATCCCGAGCCAAGCATCGCTATTTTCATTTCCCGACTTTTTACTGATTAATGAAGTTCAAGTAACAACCATTCAAAGGTTTTCCTTACGAATGTCCTGCTTCTTTTCCAATCTTGCTTCAATTAATTGGGGCGTAAAATTTGGAGGAGAATCAAGCTCATTAGCCCACTCGCCAATTTGTATAACCAATGGGAATTATTGAGCGTTGCCATTATTTTTACCTGGCGCTAAGTTTGGGCATCGGCATTCAATGTGTTACAAATTTAAATGGCTGATGCAGTGATGTTACTTTTTTTTATTAAACCAGCAATTGTTTTCCATAGCATCGTCATTGTAGCCTGACCGGCCACTGACGGTTCACTCACTTGTACGTTAAACCACTTTGCAGCTTTTTACAATCACCTTTTATAATGCACGATATTTCTACTACTTTTTATTCACGTACTAACCTCACTACCGGTTTGGCTGGCATTGTCAAAAGTCATCACCAATAACGGCTTATTGGTTCACCCTTTCCATTTTAAAATAATCAAACACCGCTTTTCCCTGGCCGGCTTTTGCTATCAAAGCCACACGCAGGGCCCGGTCCCAGGGTGGGAGATAAGCGCCATTAATGGGTTGTTGATTAAGCTTTATAATTGAATGCCGGTTTTTACCAAAGTAAAAGCTGATGTCTTTTCCATTAGCTACCTCCATCATTAAATAGCCTTTTTTGCTGCGGGGTATCGGATGTGTAAGCAACACCGAATCTTTTCCTCCTTTAGTTTGTACCAGCTCAATAAAGTTGTCATTGATGTAAGCGGCCACATGGTTTTGTTCGTCGCCCACTAGGGAAATACCCGCAGTGGCTGAAGATTTTTTGCGATGCACGCCGGCAATTGCTTTATAGTTTTGAAAAATAGCTTTTTGCCCTACAAATGCAGCGGAGCCAGGCAAGGCGGTCAATGATAACCGGCCATTTTGTACGGTAGGTTTTGCAGGTTGCAATACACTCCATTGCCAATCGTTTTGCAAAGTGCTTCCCTTAAACTCATCTGTTATTTTTTGTATAACAGGCGCGGGGGCATTGGGTTCGTCTACAAATTTTACCCAGTCATCTGCAGTAAAAACAAATTCTTTTAAAATACCCTGGCGGCCAGTGTACACATTTCCTGATGTATCATAAGCATGGTATAAAAAATAAAACTTTCCGTCTTTCTCCACGGGGGTGCCATGCCCGGGGCATGTCCATTGAGCTTCATTTACAAGCACGGGATTGTTCGCAAATTTTTCCCAGGGGCCGGCCAAAGTTTTAGAGCGGGCAATACCAGACTGGTAGTTGCAGCCCGCTCCACAGCATCCTGCGGCTGCATAAAAAGCATAAATATATTTACCATGCCGCATCATAGAAACCCCCTCTACCAGGTTTCCTTCCCAGGGTGCATCATTGCGGAATAGTAATTTTTTTTCTCCCAATACTGCGGTGCGTTCTTCATTTAATTCCTGTATCCAAATGGGTGTAGGTTTACCCACACTGTTTCCATCTTCTTTCCAAATAATGTGAAGCTTGCCCTTTTCGTCCCGCATTGGAAAGGCATCAATCGATCCTGCCTCTTCGCATATCAAGGGCCCATGGTCTTTGTAGGGGCCTTCGGGCTGGTCTGCAGATGCAATGCCTACGCACAGGTTGCCGCCTTTTTTATGCGCCGAATAATATACATACACTTTACCGTTATCATAACTGATCTCAGGCGCCCAAAAATAATAATCGGCCCAGGCAGGCAATACATTAAAAACATGCCCGACCGTTTGCCAGGTATTTAAATCGCTGGATTTTAAAAGGGGAAACGCAGGCATCCAGTTTGACGTGGTTGCACTTGCCCAATAAGTGTCTCCTATTTTTACTACAGAAGGATCCGGATGATCGCCGGGCATAACCAGGCGTTGTGCCATACTATTACTCGTTAAAAGAATACATAGCAATAAATAAACAGTACGAAGCATCTTCAATTATTTATATTTTTAAAATAACGCCGCTAAGCGTTTGTAAAAACCTTTTCGATCCTTAACCCTTACTATAGATCCAGCTACCATAAGAATATATTAGGATAAAAACGAGCATGACTATTGTTGCCAGCAGATAATTATTAAAAAATAAGTAAGCCGTTTCTAAAATATATATATGGGTTATTGGTTTACAGAAAATTTATACACAGATGAACTGTTGTAAGTATTGCCAGGCTCTAAAAATATACCTGGAAAAGAAGGTTGATTGGGCGCATCCGGAAAATGCTGTGTCTCCAGGCAAAAAGCTGTGCGAAAATCATCTTTGCTGCCTCCTTTAAATGTGTTTTGTGATTGCATAAAATTGCCTCCGTAAAATTGCAGGCCAGGTTCTGTGGTAGCTACTTCCATTACAATACCACTCTGGTCGCCAACAATAGTGGCAGCGGTGTGTAAGCCGCCTGAAGCAGTACTACGCAAAACAAAATTATGGTCGTAGCCCTTGCCATACCGCAACTGTGTATTACCGGTAGTATCTAACCGCGAACCAATACTCATTGGTTTTGTAAAATCAAAAGGAGTACCTGCAACAGGCTCAATTTTACCGGTGGGGATTAAGGTAGCATCTACAGGCGTATAGGCATCGGCATTTATTTGTAGCAGATGGTTGTTAATGGTGCCGCTTCCTTCTCCATTCAAATTAAAAAATGCGTGATTGGTTAAATTCACCACCGTCTTCTTATCGGTGGTGGCTTCATAATCCATGGTTACTTCGTTGCGTTGGTTTAGGCCGTAAGTAACTTTTACCTTCAGGTTACCGGGAAAACCTTCTTCTCCATCTTTAGATAAATAGGATAATACCAGCGTAGAATCATTTGACTGCTGTGCATCCCATACTACTGACTGAAAACCTTTTTTACCTCCATGCAATGTATTGGGGCCATTGTTTGTAAACAGTGTATACTCCTTACCGTCAATAGAAAATTTACCATTAGCAATGCGGTTGCCTACACGGCCAATGGTGGCGCCAAAATAGGGTTCCGTAGAATTAATATATTCCTGGAGCGTCTTAAATCCAACAACTACATCCTGTAGCTTGCCGTTTTTATCGTGTACCAGTAAGCTTACAAAACGGCCACCATAATTGGTAATGGCCAGCGTGGTGCCAGTGCTGTTTTTTAGTATGTATAAATCGGTCGGCTTTCCATCTATGGTATCGGTAAAACCACTGCGGGCTGGCAATTGGTTAGCATATTGAACGCTATCTGTACTCATTGATTTATTTGTTTCTGTCTGCTTGCTGTTGTTATTGCAGGAAACACACAATGAAGCCATCAATAAAGCAATAGCAAAAGGGTTTATTTTATGCATAAGATGTTTTTAAGGTTTTTTGTCTTCATTCAATTTCTTTATCAGGTTCACTTCGTCCTGCCGGTAGGGTACACCATTGGGAAAATAAATATCATGAAACCACTCCAAAGGCTGTGCCCCGGTGGGCATTGGTGTATCCCAGGCATAAATTGTATTTGATTTGCCTGCTACAAAACCCCAGTTTATGGCACCAACATTTTTTTCTTTCAGTAGCGGCATAATAGTAGAAAAGCGGCTATTTCGTGTGCGGGCCATATACTCGGTACAAATCATGGGGCGGCCACTCGCTTTAAATAATTCTATTACGCGGCGATGCCATTGTGCATCTTCATAATTATGGTAAGTCAGTACATCAGAATTGCGGAGCTGAATTTCATTTAGCTTTTCAAAGTCCCATGCCCAAAGCCCTGCACTTATTGGCTGATCGGGATTGACCTTTCTTGCCCATTCAAAAACTTTTGTAAGCAAGGCAGTAGAAGAATCTTTTTTACCAGAATTACCTGGTTCGTTGTACAAGTCCCATAAAAGAATACGGTTATCTTTTGAAAAAGTTTTTAATACATCGGTTACATAACTTTCCAGGAAAGGAAAATTGCTGCTGTCTGCAGATGCCTGCTGGCCGGGGTCCTGTACCCAGCCGGAGTTATGAATACCCGGCTTTGGTTCGGGTTGTTTTCCGGGCTTTGGATCGGGGTTCCAACAATCATCAAAAAAAACAAAAATCGTTTTTATGCCATTTCGTTGTGCAATAGCCAGGTATTGATTCATGCGGTTTTTAAATCCCGACGCATCCTGCTTCCAGGCCAGGCTATGCAGGTAAACCCTCATGGTGTTGAAGCCAATATTTTTTGCCCAGCCAAATTCCTTTGAAATCGTGGCGGTATCAAAGGTTTCCGCCTGCCACATTTCTAATTGATTAATGGCCGTTGCGGGCAGGTAATTGGCGCCAGAAATCCAGGGGAGTTTATTATACCATTCAGCCGCTTTGCCTGCTGTCCATTTTACGCCGGGAGTTGTAGCACCAACATTTGTTTGATTGTTTTTCTTTTGTGCATAGGTTTCTCCTGTATGTAACAAAAGGAACAGGAAAAAGAGAAAAGCAAACTTTATTTGCATAATGATACGTTTAATAGTTTTAGAAATTTTCGGTTGAGTCTGATGGTACTGGTATCGGAACGCCGGTCTTTACAGGTGTGCCAAAGTTGGGCGAACCATCCGCATTCCAGTTAAACTTTTGCGCTCTTGGCGATCGGCCATTGCCACAGCCCATGCCGGGTGCAGGGTTTGCATGGTACAATATCCAATCTTCTTTTCCATCGGGCGATTTAAAAAATGAATTATGTCCCGGTGCAAAAACACTGTCTTTAAGTGAAGTGCTAAAGACAGGTGTGGGCGTTTTTTCCCAGGAAGCAGCATCCAGTAAATTTCCTTTGCCCGTAAACGTTAGCAAACCCAAACCGTACTGTTCGGTCCAGCATCCGCTGGCAGAATACACAATAAACAAATGTTGCTGGTTGCGTAAAAATTGCGGCCCTTCATTCACCGATACATGAGGAGGATTTAACGAGTCATTCAAATCGCCATGTGTTTCCCAGTCTAATGTAGGGCTCGAAATTCTTACCCTTTTCCCTTTTATCGTCCAGGGATTTTTCATTCGGGCTATATAAATATTCTGCCGCCCATTTACATCTCCTTCCCAGCCACTCCAGGCCATGTACCATTTATTATTGTGCTTGTAAACGGATTCATCAATGGCCCATATGTTCGTGTCATCCTTTACCTGCCCTTTCATTTTCCATTCGCCCTGCAACGGGTCTTTGGATTTATTTTCAAGCGCATAAATTCTATGCGTTTCGTTTACACCATCATCTGCTGCAAAGTAGATATACCATTTGCCTTTTATAAAATGCAGTTCGGGTGCCCATATATCTTTAGAATATGCAGTGCCCTGCGGTGGCTCCCATACAATCTTTTGTTGGACAGTCTGCAAACCGGCAAAGTCTTTTGTTTTGTAAAGCACCAGGTTTTTACCGGTAGTGTGTGTATAATAATAAGAGCCATCTTTTTCAACTATCCACGGGTCGGGACCGGAAGGCATGATCGGGTTGGTATAATACTGTTGCGCAAATCCTTGTTGAAAAAAGAATAAGAGCAGCAGCAGGCATGTTCCTTTATGTATTTTTTTGCTGAGAAGCATTGTGGCAATCAATCTCTTAAAAGATAAAAGCCTGTGGTAGAAATTTCTATTACAGGCATGGGTAATTTTATTCGCCTGAAGGTTTTGCAATAGCTGTACTTGTGCTTACTGGCATGCCAAAATTGGGCGTACCGTCTGCATTCCAGGTAATTTTCTGTATGCGTGGACTCCGGTTGTCTCCGCATCCCAAACCAGTTGAAGGGTTAGCATGGTATATGATCCAATCTTCTGTGCCATCTTTTGATTTAAAAAAAGCATTATGTCCTGGTCCAAAAACCGAAGCAGCAGGATTTTTTGAAAAAACCGGGCTGGTGGTTTTCGTCCAGTCAGCAGCAAGCAAAGGGTCGCCGCCGTCCCTGAGAGTGAGCATACCCAGTGCATAGTCGTCCGTCCAGCATCCACTTGCAGAAAAAACAAGGAACACTTTTCCTGCATCGTTTTTTAATATTTCCGGCCCTTCGTTCACTGCCGGTGGCGCACCATGAGATTCCCACGGATATTGGGGCGAGGAGATGACGCTTCGGGCTGTTGCCAACGTCCAGGGGTTACTCATTCGTGCAATGTAAATTCGCTGTGTATGCTCTGTGGCCGAAGCCTCTCCGCTCCACAGATAATAAAGATTGCTATTATGGGTGAACACAGTCCCGTCTATTGCAAAGAAATCAGCCGCAGGATCATAAATTTTTCCTTTGTCTACCCATGTACCGGTTTGTGGGTCTGCATTGGAATTTTCCAAAACATAACTGCGTTGCGTATTTAAGTCGGAAGAAGAACCCGCAGTGTAATATGCATACCATTTGTTGTTGATAAAATGTAGTTCCGGCGCCCACACATTTTGAGAGTTAGGCCCTGTAGGGGGGGCGGTCCAGATCGTTACTGGCGTAGCACCTCTCAGTTCGGTTACCTTATCAGTTTTCCAAATAGAAATGCGGTTACCCAGCGTATGTGTATAATAATAACTTGTGCCCTGCTTCACAATCCACGGGTCTGGGCCGGAAGCAAGAACCGGATTGGTAAAACTATTTGCCGGCGGAGGTGGCGGAGGTGGCGGTGCATCGCTTCCCTTTTTCTCACAAGAAAAACTGATGAGCACAATCAGGGAGTACAGGAATATTTTTTTGATCATCTTTTTTTATTTCTAATACTGAATGACTGTAAACTTCTATTGCCAGCCTAAATTTTGCACCAGGTTGGGATTAATATCAATCTCTGCCTGGGGGATGGGCATAAACTTATTCCTGCCAATAATAAAGCTATTAAACTCACTATCCCTTGCCTTCAATTGTGCCAGTTTTGCAGCGTCATCGAAATAACCCCAGCGTGCAAGGTCGTTCCAGCGAACAGATTCACCGGTTAATTCTGTAACACGTTCATGCTCCAATTGTGATTGGAATTGTGCTGCCGTCATGCCTGGCCTGGCTACTGTAAGTGTCTGCATACCAGCTCTCTGGCGCACACGATCTACAAAGGCGTATGCTTCTGCGGTTCTGTTCAGGTTATTCAACGCTTCGGCGTACATAAGCAACACATCAGCAAAACGCAATGCTCTAAAATTTATCGGGCTATTAAAAACCTCAAATTCATTGATGCGGAAATAATCATCTAAGTATTTGCGGTACCAAACCCTGACTTTGATGTTGTTGTCATAATTTTTAGAGGTAAATGTAGAACCATATACGAGGGTAAAATCTGGGCCACGTACATCTGTAGAATCGTATAGAGCGGTAGCTGCTAACCGTGGATCTCTGCCGCCACCCACAGCACTTTCCGTTAAAAATTCGTGAACAACCCAGCGGTGCATGTTAGCATCATTAAAGCCATGTCCGGGTGGCGCAAAAAAGGGCGCACGGCTTGTTCCGACATTAGAGGTTGGACCATCATCTCCCCCATTTTCAGGGCGCTGTTTAAACTGCACTTCAAATACAGATTCCCTGTTGTTTTCAGTTGTATGTAAAAAATTGTCTCTATAGTTGGCAACGAGGTCGTACTGCGCAGCTCCTGCACCGGTAATAAACCACCCCAATGCAGCGGCGGCAGCCGGCCAGTCTCTTTGTTGCATATGCGCTCTTCCCAGGTAGCCATATGCAGCTCCTTTGGTTGCCCGGCCTACTTCCTCTCCGCTGTAAGATAGTGGCAGCGCCTCTGCTGCTTCTGTAAGGTCTTTCTCTATTTGAGCCCACACTTGCTCCTGCGGCACCTGCGATGGTTTATCTGTAGGAAGTGAAGGTTCCAATATCAAAGGAAGACTGCCCCAGATGGTAACAAGGTTGTAATAATAAAGAGCTCTCAAAAATTTTGCCTCTCCCAAAATGCGGGCCTTTAATGCCTCATCCATGCTGATACCCGGTACTTTTGCCAGCACTTGGTTTGCCCGGTACACACCCCGCCAGTGGTGCGCCCAGGTGTCGTAATTCACTTCAAAGTTGTATTGTGTAATATTCAAGCCACTGATACTTCTTAATTCATTCCACGGGCTTGTGGAGTAACCGTCGTCAGACCGTACATCCATATAGTATGGAAGCCAGCGGGAGTAGGGTGAACCGTTGCGGTAAAAATTTCCGTACACCGCATTAATACCTTCCGTGGCGTCTGTACCCGTTTTCCAAAAGTTAGATTCATCAATCCTGTTCGGATTTTCAACATCTAAGTCGAGTGATTTTTTGCAGGAGATCGCCGATAAGGCTACTGTAACTGCAAGACAATATTTAACGATTATATTCATTGCTGTAGATTGAATAAGTGATTAAAAACCAAAACTGATTCCGGTAGAAATGATTCTCAGTGCAGGGTACTGGCCATTGTCTAACCCCCGCTCAAAAATATTTACACCTGCAATATCAGGGTCAAGACCTTTGTAATTGGTAATGGTCAAAAGATTTTGGCCACTTACAAAAATGCGGATGCTGGCAAACCCGATGCGCTTTAATGATTCCTGGTTAAAATTATATGCAAACTCAAGGTTGCGCAGGCGCAGATAGCTTCCGCTTTCTAACCAGCGATCGCTTTGTGGCAATACATTAAACTGTATGCCCTGGTCTGGTGCACCAATGGCAGCACGTGGCCACACTGCACTTTGATTTTGTGGCGTCCAAAAAGTGGCATCCTTTCTAAAGTTAGTATTCTGATCCATCCGGTCTACATTGTAACGGGGGCGGTTATATAACTCATTGCCTACCACAGCATACCATTGCATGTTTACACTAAACTTTTTGTAAGAAGCATTGAACTGGAGGCCTGTTTCAAAATCGGCCCAGGGGCTGCCAGCATAGTAACGGTCTTTATCCAGATCAAGCGTGCCGTTGCCATCTACATCTACATAGCGGATATCACCTGGCTTAGACCAGGGCTGCAATGCCTGCCCGTTGTTTGCTTTGTGGTTATCTATCTCTGCCTGGCTTTGAAAAATACCATCGGTTTTTAAAACATACCACTCGCCGATAGATCTACCCAACTCTGTGCGGGCATCGCCCAACTGTGTGAATTTTGTAGTGGCGTCGCCAAAAGCCGTCACTTTATTTTTGATAGTGGTAAAATTTAACGTTGCATCCCAGCGAAAATTATCGCTTGCGGGCGGACGAACAGTCAATGCCAACTCGAAACCTCTGTTTTGCAGCGAGGCAGCATTTACTGCGGGGTTGCCGCCGGCATTGCCGGTAGTTGCACTGATGGGCAGGTCTATTAGAACATCGTCTGTGTTAGCTATAAAATAATCAGCAGAAATGGTGAAAAGACTTTTTAGTAACGAGGCTTCTATACCTACGTTAGTTGTTCTTTTGCGCTCCCATCTAAGTTCACTATTTGCCAAACGGGTTACAATCTGGCCAATTTGCTCTACCTCACCCGGGCCAAATACTGCACGGGGAAAAGGGTTGATGGTAGCATAATACGCCCAGGGTTGTAAAAACTCTGAGTTACCCAAACTGCCATACGAAGCGCGAATTTTCAAATCGTTCACTGCCGTTACGTTCCAGAATTTTTCTTTGGAGATGCGCCATGCAACAGAGGCAGAGGGAAAATTACCCCAGAGGTTGTCTTTGCTAAACAATGAGCTGCCATCTCTTCTGAAGGTGAAGCTGGTTAAATATTTATCTTGATAGGTGTAATTAAGCCGGCCCAGAAAACCGATATTATTCCAACGGTTGGTGTATGGATCTGGCACCGTAGCACTACCATCAATGGTGGTAAAACGAAAAATGGGATGGTCGAATGTTTGGTTGCTGAAACCTACTACAGCAGCTATTTTATGCGAGCCAATTGTCTTATCATAATTTACGGTGTGCTCAAAAAGTTTAGATTCAAACTTCCCTTCGCTACGGAAAGTAGATAGTAAATTGTTGTTGGGCGAAGGCGTTCCCTGGCGAATGGTGCCGGGCCGGCGAGTACCGTTCCCTATGTCATCTGTTTTTTCTAACCCAATATTAAAACGGTATACCAGGCCATCCATTATTCTAAAATCCAGAAATGCGTTGCCCCTGATTTTAAAGTTGTTCTGCTGAAACTGGTCTAAGCGTTGCAGCGCTGGTACGTTTGCAGTAAGTGTGCTCAGGTAAGCATTGTTTAAACCGATGCCCCATCCTTCCGGGTTTTCGGGACTGATGTAGCGGTTGCCTTGCAAAGCTACTACTGGTGGCATGGTTATCATATCGACAAATGGATTTACACCTACACCGCCTGCAGCAATGGGGTCTTCTTTTGTCCAGCTAAACAACACATTCTGCCCAATGGTAAAACGGCCGAGCTTCGTATCCGTATTAATTCTAAATCCAGAACGGGAAAAGCTATTGTCAATGACCGGCCCCTTATTTTGGAAATGATTCCCACTAACATAAAAGTTTACTTTTTTCATCAACGAGCCAGACATTGCGAGGTTGTACTCGCTGATGGCGCCACGGCGTAAAAATTGATCCTGCCAGTCTGTATCTATTGCGGGGTCAAACTCTGAGGAGAGGGATGTAGGTACGGGCAAACCGCCAGCCTGGTAAAGACTTGTCGCCAGGTTGCGGTATTCGGCTACATTCATCATATCGTACCTGTTGTGCACCTGTTGTGTACCGCTTTTAACAGAGCCGTTAAAAACCAACGGGCCCTGTCTGCCCTTTTTTGTAGTTACAATGATAACGCCATTGGCCGCGCGACTTCCATAAATGGCGGCAGCCGAAGCATCTTTTAAAATTTGGATAGATTCTATGTCCTGGGGATTGAAATCTGGTGCCGCATCGGTGTACATCCCATCGATAATATACAGTGGGTTATTGCCCGCAAAAGTACCTGCACCACGAATGTCTATCTTGGCGGCACCACCGGGAGCGCCCGTATTGCGAACGGTTACGCCCGCCGCAAGCCCCTGGATACTTTCTGCAAGCGTATTACTGACGTTGCGGTTTGCCGCCGCAGGATTAATAACACTTACTGCGCCGGTAAGATCCCTTTTGCGCACTGTTTGGTAACCAATCACCACAATTTCATCTAAAGCACCTGCGGCAGAACCAAGCGTTACATCCACTGTGGCGCTTTCGCCTACTGTTACTTCCTGGTCTGCAAAACCTACATAACTAAATACCAGCGCATCACCGGGGGCTGCACTGATAGAGAAATTTCCATTGGCGTCTGTACTGGTGCCGGTACTGCTGCCTTTTACAATAACAGACACACCTCCCAGCGGTTGATTATTGGAACCGGATGTTACCCGACCTGTAATGGTTTTGTTTTGTGCCATGGTCGGCGACGAAACAAGAAAGACAAGAAAAATTAAAAATACTTTGGAAAGCATTTTAACCAGGGACCTGATTTGCGTGTTTGCAGGCTGGTTGTTGGTTGTTGGTAAATGATACATCATAGCAATCGATCTAATTATTAAAGAATTTGATAAGAAAAACTTATGCTGTTTTGGTTACGGGCTTTTTACCAAAATGCAGTTACCGGGTAATGCATACTTAATAAGAAATTGAAAAAAAAACAGGCAGGTCTAAAAATAGTTGAAGGAAGTAGATGGCTTTTGGCTTTAGGAATGGCATTGTGATACAATTGCTGTGCATCACATGACAAAGCCCGGGGGCCAGTGGCTAGTATGTTTTTTCTAATTTTCAAGCAGCGCAATCATTAATTTGAACCTGGAAAATGTAATAAAACTACCTTTTCACCAATTCTTTTATGAAGTAAGAATGATTATTCCGATAATCATCCTTATTTCGTCTCATAGTTTTATCATTTCGTCGCAATTAATTTTAGCATAGGCAAAACTTAATAGTAAAATGATCAGGCTGTCTTTAAATTATAAACACTATTAAAAGACGATTCCATTGAAGCATAAGCTTGTTTTCTTATTGATTGTTTGTTTACTTGCCATTCAGAATATGTATGGCCAGGATGAATTTTATTTTCGCCATTACCAGGTCGAAAATGGATTATCTCATAATACCGTGATGTGCAGTTTGCAGGATGAAAAAGGTTTCATCTGGCTGGGTACCAAAGATGGCTTAAACCGTTTTGACGGTAGTGCTTTTAAGGTGTTCAGGCATAGCGAAGAGAATAAAACCAGTATCGGCAACGATTATATACGCTGCCTGTATTTTGATAAATCCGGGAGA
>JBBSJX010000065.1:0-13605 GCA_038256825.1 Chitinophagales bacterium | reverse complement strand
GATTTTTGTTCAAATGATTATTTAGGCATTATCCATAATAATTTAATAAAACTGCCAGTTGATAATCACTACAAACACGGCTCAGGCGGATCGCGGCTTTTAGCAGGGAATTATGAATTAATTGAAAGTGTTGAAAAGGAGTTGGCCGATTTTCATAAAAGCGAAGCGGCTTTAATATTTAATTCAGGATACGATGCCAACGTGGGCTTGTTTTCAAGTGTTCCCCAAAAAGGCGATACTATTATTTATGATCAGTTAATCCATGCTTCTATACGTGATGGCATCCGGTTATCTTTTGCTCAGGCATTTTCTTTTTTACACAATAATTTAATTGATCTTGAAAAAAAGTTAGAGAAGGCTAGCGGAACCATTTTTGTAGTTACCGAAACGGTTTTTAGCATGGATGGGGATACGTGCGATTTAAAACAACTGGTTGTGCTTTGCGAAAAATATAAGGCTCATATTATAATTGATGAAGCCCATGCTATAGGAATTATAGGGGATCGAGGCGAAGGATTAGCCCAACATTTAAATCTTCACGAACATTGTTTTGCCCGGATTTATACATTTGGAAAAGCTGTTGGTTGCCATGGAGCAGTAGTAGTGGGATCGGTGCAACTGAGAAGCTACCTGGTGAATTTTGCACGCAGCTTTATATATTCTACTTCGCTGCCCGAAGTTGCTATTGCTTCTATAAAAGCTAGCTATGCACTTTTTTCAAAAATGAATGCGGAACGTTACCATTTAAAAAAATTGGTTGAATTATTTAACAGTGCCCATCTGGCTTATACCAAACTGGATTCGCAAACACCCATACAAATAGTAGTAGTTGAAGGTAATAGCCAGATAAAAGAACTCTCGAATAAACTGCAACAAAACAATTTTGATGTAAGGGCTATATTATACCCCACCGTTCCAAAAGGGAAGGAGCGGCTAAGGATTGTGCTACATGCATTTAATACAGAAGCAGAAGTAAAGGAATTGATTGCCTTTTTAAGTATTATAACAGTAAAATAAAAAATAATTAACAACACTAGCTGCCCAAAGATTTATTGTACAAGTGTGCGACGCAACGGCTGCTGAAATAAATTATACAAGCCGGGTACATAAAACTATATAACAGTTAATTACCCTTTTTTAAGCATGATTAAAATCAACTACATTTAAAGCCTAATTGGTATTTATGAGAATTGTTCCATTTATTATTTCGGCTATTGTAACAGTAGCATTGGTTATGGTTTTAAACATGCAATTGCCGGTTGGTGAAAGCAAAACACCAAGGTTGGGTGCATTTTTAAGTCCGCAACATGGTTGCTGGCAAAATGCAGAACCCTATAATGTTAACCTGAATGCTAATTTAAAATTTGACGGCTTAAAAGGAAATGTGGAAGTTTTTTTTGATGAACGCATGGTACCGCATGTATATGCTGAACAAGAAAACGATGCTTATTTTGTACAGGGATTTTTACATGCAAAATTCAGGTTGTGGCAAATGGAATTTCAAACCCATGCCGCTGCCGGAAGGTTAAGTGAAGTACTGGGAGAAAAGAGTGGGGGAAAGAATTTTTTAATGATTGACAAATTTTTCAGGCGTACGGGGATGACGTATGGAGCAGAAAAATCGTTGGCAGCCTTAGAAGCAAACCCCCAAACCAAAGCGGAGGTAGATGCTTATACTGCCGGGGTAAATAGTTATATATTAAAGTTGGATGATAACCAAATGCCTTTGGAATATAAGGTGCTTGATTATAAACCCGAACCCTGGACCAATTTAAAGTCAGCCTTGTTTATGAAGTATATGGCCTGGGAGCTTGCGGGCAAAGGGGATGATGATTTTGAAATGACGAATGCAAAAAATGTTTTTTCATCGCTTGATATAGAGCAGCTATACCCGGTTTTTGAAGATAGCCTCGATCCTATAATTCCGAAGGGCACTGCTTTTAGTAAACCGGGTGTTTTGCCAAAAGCACCTTTAAAAGCTGATTCGATTTATTATAATCTTCATGATTCAATTGATCCCGTTTTGAACATTAAACCAGATGAGCATAATGGTAGTAACAATTGGGCAGTTAGTGGTTCAAAAACTGCTACCGGTTCACCCATTTTATGTAACGATCCGCACCTCGGTTTAAATATGCCATCGCTTTGGTTTGAAATGCAGATTAATACTCCCGAAAGCAATTGCTACGGTGCAACTTTTCCGGGTGCGCCCTTTGTTATTATTGGATTTAATGATAGTATAGCGTGGGGGGTAACCAATGCCGGTAGAGATGTTAAAGACTATTACGAAATAAAATTTAAGGATAACAGCATGAAGGAGTATTGGTACAACGGAGCGTGGGTTCCATCTGAATTCAGGAAAGAAGTTATAAAAGTAAAAGGCAAGCCAGATGTTGTTGAAAATATTGCAATAACAGTTTTTGGGCCGGTGATATATGATCATCAATTTGCCAACAAACTAAATGATGAAAAGTATTATGCTTTGCGCTGGCTGGCACACGATGGCAGTAATGAAACTTCCACTTTTTATAAACTAAACAGGGCAAGCAACTTTAATGATTACTTAAACGCGATTTCAACATTTGAAACCCCGGGGCAAAACTTTGTATTTGCTTCAAAAAGCGGAGATATTGCCATAAGGCAACAAGGTAAGTTTCCGGCAAAATGGCACCGCCAGGGCGATTTTGTAATGCCGGGTACAGATAGCAGCTTTCAATGGCAAGGATATATTCCTAACGAAGAGGCACCGATGATTTTAAATCCTGCACGGGGCTTTGTTAGCAGCGCCAATCAAATTCCGGTTGATACAACGTATCCTTATTATTTGGGGGGCTCGTACCCGTTATACCGTGGTATAATTATAAACAGGAAGCTGGCATCGATGAATAACATTACAGCAGAAGATATGCAGCATTTACAAACAGATAATTATAATGTATTTGCTGAGATGGCCAGGCCAGTTTTGCTGAAGTATATTGGTGAAACAAATTTAGATGGTGATGCTAAAACCTATTTAGACCAATTGAAAAACTGGAACCTTCACAATGATATAAATGAAGAAGGCGCCACTGTTTTTGATACCTGGTGGAATGAGTTGGAAGCGGTTGTTTGGGGTGATGAATTTTCTCAAACAAAACTTCCTTTAAAATGGCCCAATGAGAGTAGTTTATTGGAAAGTATTTTAAAAGATGGCGCTTATAAATTTGCAGATGATATACGCACACCTGCTAAAGAAGATCTGCACGATATGGTGTTACTATCTTTTACTTCGGCTACAAAGGCATTGAATAAATTAAAAACTGAAGGCAGGTTGCCCTGGGCTAAATATAAAGAAACCGGTGTTCGGCACTTATTATCTATTCCTGCATTCAGCAGGTTGCATTTACCCATTGGTGGTGGCGACCACATAATAAATGCTACACGAAAAGATCATGGGCCGGGGTGGAGAATGATTGTTTCACTCACCGAAAAGATTGAAGCTTACGCGGTGTATCCCGGTGGCCAGAGTGGAAACCCCGGAAGTCGTTATTACGACAATTTTATTGATACCTGGGTTGCGGGAAAATATTATTCCTTATTATTTATGCAGAAAGAAGAAGCCCGCAGAAGCAGTAAGATGCTCTGGAAAATGACTTTTGCAAAAGCTTAAAAATATAAAAATGAAATTTGTTGTTGCAATCCTTCTTACTGCTTTGCTATCCTTTGCAGTTGCTTTGTTTTTTCCATGGTGGAGTATCGCCATTGCTGCATTTATTGTAGCTGCCTTTATTCCACAAACTTCTTTTAAAGCTTTTGTTTCCGGTTTTCTTGCTTTATTTCTTTTGTGGGGTATCCAATCAACTATTATAGATGCAAATAACCACCACATTTTAGCAACCAAAGTGGCCGGCCTTTTGCCCTTAGGTGGATCGTACATAGCCTTAATTATGGCAACTGCAATTATTGGAGGGCTGGTTGCCGGTATGGCTGCATTAACCGGTAGTTTTATACATACTCATAAACAAAGATTGTAGTAAAAACCAGCAATGCTAATAAGATTATTAGGATAGATCACAAAGTATAATCTTACCCTCATTAGTAATCACAAAAAGATATTCATGAAATTTTTCTTATACCTGTTATTGTTTATATGCGTTGCATTTAATGCAAAAGCAGGCAGGGTTTCGGGGCAGGTAATGGACCAAAACAAACAACCGCTGGCATTTGCTTCCATAACAATAAAGGGTACAGCAAAAGGTACAGCAGCTAATAGTGCCGGATTTTATAGCTTGGATTTATTGCCCGGGTCTTATACTTTAATAGCCCAACATGTGGGATTTAAAAGCCAGGAGCAAAATTTAAAATTAGGTAAGGAAGATGCAATTGTAGATTTTATATTAACAGAGCAGCAATACGAACTTGGAAATATAATAGTTAAAAATGGAGAAGATCCTGCCTATGGTATTATTAAAAATGCCATTGCAAAAAGAAGTTTTTACGAAAATGAAATAAAACAATTTACTGCAGATGTTTACATAAAAGGGCGGCTTCAATTAAGAGATTATCCCAAAAAGATTTTAGGTAAAACTGTAGACTTTGCTGATGGTGATACGGCGAAGAATAAAGTATTATTCCTGTCGGAAACTGTGGCAAAATATTCAGTTGATTACCCCCGGCAAAAAGTTGAAGTTCTATCCACAAAGGTGAGTGGCAGAAGTGATGGGTTTGGATTTAGTAACCCCCAGGTATTTTCTTTTTATCAAAATAATATAAAGCTGGGTTCGTTAAACCAGCGGGGATTTATATCGCCTATTGCAGATAATGCGTTAAACTTTTATCGTTATAAATTTGAAGGTAGTTTTTTTGAAAATGGTAAAATGATCAACAGGATTCGGGTAACGCCTAAGCGTACCTACGAACCGCTATTTAATGGCTACATAAACATTCTGGAAGAGGAGTGGAGAATACAGAGTGTTCAACTAAAGCTGTATAAAGAAAACCAGATTGAAATTGCAGATACGGTAGCTATCGAGCAGTTATACGTACCCTTTAATGGAACATGGGTTATTAAACAACAAACTATTTTACCTGCTATAAAATTTTTAGGTTTTGACTCATACGGGGCGTTTGTACAGGTGTACGATAACTTCAATCTTGCCCCATCATTTTCAAAAAATTATTTTGGAAACACCATCCTTAAATTTTATGATAGCTCCAATAAAAAACCTTCTCAATATTGGGATAGTATCCGGCCGGTGCCTTTGATTGATTTAGAAATCAGGGATTATATAAAAAAGGACAGCCTGGAGCAGGCACGTAAAGATCCACGCTATCTTGATTCATTGGATCGAATTGCTAACAAACTTTCATTCGCCTCATTACTGCTTACCGGGCAAACTTTTGAATATAAAAAACACCAGGCACAATTAAGCATTAGCCGGCTTACCGATATTGTTAGTTTTAATACTGTGGAGGGTCTTGTCATAAATTTTGAACCGGTTTACAGTAAAAAATGGAATCCAAACAAAAGAAACAGGTTAATCGTAGCACCCGCCATTCGTTATGGATTCAGCAATAAACATTTTAATCCTGCACTTAGCTTAGGCTATCAATATGGTAAAAAATATGCTAATTCCATTAGTGTATCCGGCGGTAAAAAAGTTTACCAGTTCGACAACCGCAATCCTGTAAATGCTTATGCAAATTCTATAAGCACTTTATTATGGGAGCGGGATGTATTAAAGTTATACGAGGCCACCATGGCACGTATACAGTATGGTAAAGGATTAGGCGAAGGATTTACAGTAAATACATTATTTGATTACCAGGACCGCAACCCGCTCTTCAATACAACGCAACATAAATGGCGCGATATTGCCGGCAGGTCGTTTGAACCAAACTTTTTATTTACGCCACACAAAGCCGCAGTTGCTTCAGTTAATATCCGTTGGCAACCGGGTGCAAGGTATATTGAGTTTCCCGATAGAAAAGTCCTGGTTCGTTCCCGTTATCCAACCATTAACCTTGGGTTTACTAAAGGAATAAAAAACATTTTTAAAAGCGATGTTGATTATGCTAAATGGGCGCTGGGTGTAAGCCAGGATATAAACTTAAATCTTGCAGGTAGTTTTAGCTACAACCTGATCACCGGCGGATTTTTGCAAAACAACAAATCCTATTTGCCCGATTATAAACATTATATTTCTAATCGTTTTAGCACCGCTGCTCCTTACATGCAAAGTTTCCAGTTAATGGATTATTATGCCTTTAGCAATACGGCAAAATGGTATTACGAGCAACATGTAGCATATCATTTAAATGGTTTGCTCACCAATAAAATTCCAGCGTTCAAAAAGCTCAATTGGTTTCTGGTAACAGGTAATAATTTTGTTTACATAAACAGCAATACTTTGTATGGCGAAGTTTTCGTGGGCCTTGAAAATATTTTAAAGATTGGCCGTGTAGATTTTGTACAATCTTTTACAAGAGGAGGCTGGCAAACTTCAGGCGTGCGATTTTCTATAGCAGGTATTACACGTTAAAAGATTATTAGGTAACCAGCATTATTGTTTCATGGCAACATCGTTGTGTCACTCACTTGTACAATTTATTTTTCATGGCAGCTTTTTATAAAACACAATAATTTTACCAAATCATATTACCGGGTAAAAAAGCAAAACATCAATTTTGCTATATTTGCCCCGCAATTTTGCCCACCCTGCAAGTGGGTCCATTAATGGAACATTTACCTTTTAAAATATAAAGGGATAGATGTCTGAAATTTAAAATTATGGCAATACTACACAACAGGGTTTCCCAAAAGGAGCTAAAGCAACTTTTAATGCAGGAAACTGAACCACGAAAAACCATTAGTTTTTACCAGTACCATTCCATACCAAACCCACAGGAGTTTAGAGATGCATTATACAAGGGCTTGCACCCGTTAAATGTATTTGGAAGAATATATGTGGCGAAAGAAGGAATAAATGCACAGGCCAGTATACCTGCAAGTAATTTTGAAGCATTTAAAGCATTTTTATACTCATTCTATTTTTTAAACGGACTTCGATTAAACGTTTCTGTGGATGATGATGGCAAATCGTTTTGGGTGCTAAAAATAAAAGTGCGTGAAAAAATTGTGGCGGATGGCATAACTGATCCGGGGTTTAGTATGGTTAAAAAAGGTAAGTATGTTGATGCCCAAAGCATGAACGATTTACTGAAAGATCCAAACACCATTGTGGTTGACATGCGCAACCATTATGAATATGAAGTGGGCCATTTTGAGAAAGCCATCGAAATTCCTTCGGATACCTTTCGCGACCAGTTACCAATGGCGGTTGATATGTTGAAAGAACAAAAAGACAAGAATATCATCATGTATTGCACCGGCGGTATTCGCTGCGAAAAAGCAAGTGCATTTATGCTACACAATGGTTTCAAAAATGTTTTTCATTTAGAAGGTGGGATTATTAATTATGCCCGCCAGGTTAAAGAGGCGGGTTTGCAAAGCGCTTTTAAAGGCAAAAATTTTGTTTTTGACGACCGTTTAGGTGAGCGCATTACCGACGAAATTATTGCTACCTGTCACCAATGCGGTAAACCAGCCGATACACATACCAATTGTAAAAACGATGCCTGCCACTTACTTTTTATACAGTGCGATGACTGTGCAGAGCAGTTTAATGGTTGTTGCACACCTGATTGCCAGCAGGTACAACAGTTGCTACCAGAGGAGCAGCAAAAACTGCGTGAAGGCAAACAGAATGGCATTATGATTTTTAATAAATCGCAAAAACGTTTAAGGCCAACTATACAGGAAATGCAAACCTGGCGTATTGCTAATGCTGCGCAATAAGCTGGGTTAGTGCTCCGCCAATTTGACAAGGTAATTTAACCAGGCCGCTATTGTATTTAACCTGTTTAAACTTACTGCTACATTTAAAAATAACTTTTCTCATAACCCGTTTATTTATATGAATGAGCTATTTAATTTACCTGCACAGTAGTTATACTGCAGTTGAAGAGTGCGACGCAACGATGTTTAATGGTTAACCTTACGCCAGGTCCATAAACCCAAAAAAAATAATTATTAAACCCCTAATTCATTTAAAGCGTTTAGTATCCGTTCTTCTGTTTGTTGTTCGGATAAGGGCTCAGGTTTAAATTTTTCACCAATTAATTGTTCGTACAATTCAATATAGCGGTTGCTGATTGTTGCAGTCCATTCTTCACTCATATCTGGAACCTGCTGCCCTTGCTTACCCATAAAATTGTTGGCGATCAGCCACTCTCTTACAAACTCCTTACTTAATTGTTTTTGCTGTTCTCCTTTCTGAAGCCGTTCTTCAAATCCCTCAGCATAAAAATACCTTGATGAATCAGGGGTGTGAATTTCATCCATCAAATAAATAACATCACCAATTTTTCCAAATTCGTATTTCGTGTCAACCAGTATCAGTCCACGGGAGGCTGCTATTTGTTTGCCTCGCTCAAAAAGCGCAAGCGTATATTTTTCTAAAATGTGATAATCATCCTCGCTTACTATTCCCTTTTCAATAATTTCTTCATGTGAAATATCTTCATCGTGCCCAACAGATGCTTTAGTAGAGGGGGTAATTATGGGGGAGGGAAAATATTCGTTTTCCCGCATTTCTTCGGGTAACGCCACGCCGCATAGCATTCGTTTGCCACTATTATAAGTACGCCATGCATGACCGGTAAGATTACCTCTTACTACCATTTCTATTTTAAAGGGCTCACATCTTTTACCTATTGCTACATTGGGGGCAGGAGTTTTTACCAGCCAATTAGGGCAAATGTCGCTGGTTTGTTTTAGCATATAAGCAGCAACCTGGTTTAAAACCTGTCCTTTATAAGGGATGGGTTTGGGAAGTATAACATCAAAAGCAGATATACGATTGCTGGCAATCATTACAAGCCATTTATTGCCTATGGAATATACATCCCTTACTTTGCCGCCGTAAAATTTTGTTTGTTTTGGAAAGTGGTAAGTTGACATTTTTCAAAAATAATAAGCTTGAAGGATAACAACCACAATGATTTTAAAAATGAGTTTTTGAGGCCTTTTTGGACGCATTTAAATTAAATTTTAAAAGCAATCTAACAATTGCTATTTTGCCTATAATAAAACCCTACTTCCATTATGAAAAAGATTTATTCTTACTTGCTTTTGCTGCTGCTAAGCAGTTTATTTACAGCTAATGCAATAGCTCAAAGTGCAGTTGTTACAGGTACTGTTAAAAGCAGCGCCACAGATAGTCCCATTGAGCTGGCTTCGGTGATAGTAAAGGAAAGCGGGATAGGAGTAATCACCGATGATAAGGGAAATTTTAAATTAACTCTTACCAATAAATTTCCTATCACCCTTGTTATTTCAGCAGTTAATTTCGAAAAAAAGGAAGTTGTATTAACGCAACCACGGTATGTGGAGGTAAAACTGGAGCAGGCTTATCTTGTAAGCGATGTTATAGTAACGGCTGGTACCCGTACCCCTGTTGCATCATTAGAATCCCCTGTTTCTGTTGAAACAGTAAGTAGGGCAGCAATACGCAATGCACCTTCTCCCAGTTATTACGACGCTATTGGCGTATTAAAAGGTGTAGATGTAACAACCTCGAGTTTTAATTTTAAAACACCCAGTACCCGTGGTTTTAATGGTAGCGGTAACCTTAGGTTTAACCAATTGGTAGATGGTATGGACAACCAGGCACCTGCCTTAAATTTTGCTGTAGGCAGTATTGTGGGTCTTACTGAACTGGATGTTGAATCAATGGAATTGTTGCCGGGTGCATCATCTGCATTATATGGCTCAGGCGGTATGAATGGTACTTTGTTGATTAAAAGCAAAAGCCCATTTGAATACGAGGGATTAAGTTACCAGATTAAACAAGGTGTAAACCATGTGGATAATTATCAACGCAGGCCGGCACCATTCTACGATTGGTCAGTTAGGTATGCAAAGAAAGTATCAGAAAAATTTGCCTTTAAAATAGGTGGCCAGTTTATACAGGCACAGGATTGGAGAGGAAATGATGATAGGAACTTAAAAAGAGAAAACGTAAAAAGTGAGTTGATACCGGGTGATCGCACTTCCGATCCGAACTACGATGGTGTAAATATTTTTGGCGATGAAGCCAGTGCAAGCCTGGGCGCTTTTGCGCAGGCGGTACAGGCACAAACCCGTGCAGGTATTTTAGCTGCAACCGGTGGTACCGTTGATATAGTTTCATTGTTAAATACCAGCCTTCCTGCAAATGCTACCCAGGCACAAATTGGAGCTTTTATTGGTAATTTTCCTGCCGGTCTACAGCCAACCATTCAGCAATTGATACCTTTTTACTTTGGTAGCCGTAATAATATATATGGAGGGCAATTTGTAAGCCGTACAGGTTATGCTGAAAAAGACCTGGTAGATTATAACTCGTATAACCTGCGTCTTTCTGCAGGAATGAATTATAAATTATCAGCAGGTACAGAAGCTTCGTTTTTAGGATATTTTGGAACCGGTACTTCGGTTTATACCGGGGCCGACAGGTATTCGCTAAAAAACCTGAAAATGGGCCAGTATAAATTAGAATTAAAAAATAAAAACTGGTTCCTGCGTGCTTATACAACGCAGGAAAACTCAGGCGATTCTTATACGGCTACTACTGCCGCATTATATGTTAACAGGTCATGGAAGAGCGACCAGAATTGGTTTGCACAATATACCGGCAATTATTCAGGTGCCCGTTTGGCAGGTTTGCCAGATGCTGCAGCACATGCATTAGCAAGAACTGCTGCCGAAACCGGGAGGATTTTGCCAGGAACACCACAATTTAAGGATGCATTTCAAAAGGCAATAAATATTCCTATTGGCGATGGAGGAGCAAAATTTGCTGACCGTTCAAACCTGTATCATTACGAAGGACAACTAAACCTTACCGACCAGGTAAAGTTTGCTGAAGTATTGGTGGGCGCCAGTTACAGAACTTATAAGTTAAATTCGAACGGAACCATTTTTGCCGATACTTCGGGCAAAATTGGTATTTCTGAAGTGGGCGGATATGTACAGGTGCAGAAAAAGTTATTAAACGATGTGTTGAGATTATCCGGATCGGTTAGGTATGATAAAAATGAAAATTTTGAGGGACGTTTTACACCAAGAGTAAGTGCTTTGATTAAAGTTGCAAGAAACAACAACATCCGCATGTCGTACCAAACAGCCTACCGGTTTCCAAGCACACAGGATCAATATATTAACCTGTTAACAGGTGGTTCAAACAGGTTAATTGGTGGACTGCCAAGTTTCAATACCTTTTTTAAATTTAATACCAACCCTGCTTATACATCAGAAAGTATAGTAGGCTTCCGCAATTCAGTTGGAGGAGGCTCCCCAAATCCTTCATTATTAAAAGAGGCAAAATTTACTACCATAAAGCCCGAAACAGTTAAGTCGTACGAAGTGGGATATAAAGCTTTATGGGGTAGACGATTATTAATTGATGTGTACGGTTATTATAGCAAATATGTTGATTTTATAGGCCGTGCCGCTGTGGGAAGGGGTAAGTCAGGAGTCCCTGGTCAAGCTCCTATGGATTTAGCAAGTCCGTTTACTACCGACAACTATTCTTTTGTTGTAAATAGTTCAACCCCTGTTAAAGCGCGTGGCTACGGTATTGGTATTGAATACAATATTTTTAAAAAGTATGTATTAACAGCCAACACCTTTAGCGATAAATTACAGGATGTGCCTTCTAACCTGATCACCTTTTTTAATACACCAGAACACCGTTTCAATCTAGGTTTGGGAAATGCCGATTTTTATAAGGGATGGGGCTTTAATATGAATTACAGGTGGCAGGAAAAAATGAATTGGGAAGGTACATTTGGTACCGGTGAAGTACCCTCGTACGGCACAGTTGATGCAATGTTAAGCCATAAAATTACGCCTATAAAAAGCCTGGTTAAAATTGGGGCTACCAATCTATTCAACAAGTATTATCGCAGTGCTTTTGGTAATCCACAGGTTGGCGGTTTGTATTATGTAAGCTTTGCCTACAATGTTTTTTAAGGTTTAACTGGGATAGAATAAAATAGTACTGTAGTAATAAATAAAAAAAGGATTTTGGTAGCCGGCAGTTGTAAAACTTTCAGCAGCCGTTGCGTCGCACACTTGTACTGCAAAAACTATACGGAGCCTTTTAAATCAATTTATTTTTAAATCATCATAATTAATTTTATAAAATCCTCCTGCTATTAGGGGGATTTTTATTATTCTCCCAAATCAGCATTATACATTTTGGGATTGTAATCTATATTCTTATATTTTTGCCCAACTTTTGCCAAAGGCATCAGAATTATTTCATAAGTTAATTCCAACACATACAATGCGACAAATAGCCTACAGAGAAGCGCTTAGGGAAGCCATGAGTGAAGAAATGAGGAAAGACGACCGGATCTTTCTTATGGGAGAAGAAGTAGCTGAATACAATGGTGCTTATAAAGTTAGCCAGGGCATGCTTGCCGAATTTGGTCCTAAAAGGGTAATTGATACCCCCATTGCCGAATTAGGTTTTACCGCTATAGCAGTAGGTGCAGCACAAAATGGTTTACGCCCAATTGTTGAATACATGACCTGGAACTTTGCTGTTTTAGCATTGGACCAGATTTTAAATACTGCCAGCAAAATGCTTGCAATGAGCGGCGGCCAAATAAGTTGTCCCATTGTTTTTCGTGGTGCCAACGGAAGTGCAGGCCAGCTAGGTGCGCAGCACTCTACCGCATTTGATAGCATGTATGCAAATATTCCGGGATTAAAAGTGGTATCCGCTTCAAACGCTTACGATGCAAAAGGATTATTAAAAGCTGCTATCAGAGATAATGATCCGGTAGTATTTTTTGAAAGCGAGGTTATGTATGGCGATAAAGGTGGGGTTCCTGAAGAAGAATACATCATTCCATTGGGTAAATCGCACGTTGCCCGCCAGGGAACAGATGTCACCATTGTATCTTTTAATAAAATGATGAAAGTAGCTTTAGGCGCTGCTGCCGAATTAGAAAAAGAAGGAATTAGCGCCGAAGTTATTGACCTTAGAACCATCAGGCCATTAGATTGGATGACCATTTTAGAAAGCGTTAAGAAAACAAACAGGCTGGTTATTGTAGAAGAACAATGGCCTTACGCCAGCATTAGCTCCGAAATAAGCTACCGTATTCAAAAAGAAGGGTTTGATTACCTGGATGCACCTATACGCCGTATTTGTAGCGCTGATGCACCTATGCACTATGCGCCCAACCTTGCTGCACTTTATTTACCCGATGTACCCAGAACGGTTAAATTAGTGAAGGAAGTAATGTACCTGAAAAAATAATTTATAAAGGTGAACCCAAACTGTGGGTCGCCCTATTAATAATGAATATGGTCCCGAAGCAGTGCTTCGGGACTTTTTTTGCCTGCATGGCTGCTTAATGTTATACAAGTACAAGAGAGTAAACCGTCAAAGGCCGGTCAGGCTTCAAACGGGGCTGCAAAGGGAACCTATGCTTGTAAAAAATATCTTTTAATAAAATTCTGTGGGCAGCGAAATGGTAAATTTTGCCCCTTCGTTTATTCTGCTTTCT
>JBBSJX010000064.1:0-13609 GCA_038256825.1 Chitinophagales bacterium | reverse complement strand
TTAGACGATGCCCTGGAACCTGTTGCAAGAATGATAACGGGTAAACTGCAATGGGATGAAATGAAGGAAAATGCCTTATTCGCTACAACAAGTAAAAATGGTGCGGCACGCTATGCGCTGAAATTGATTGTTGATCTTGTTAATGGAAATATCAATGATTTTGAAATTAATGTGGTGGGCCATAGTGCCGGAAGTATTTTTCATGCGCCCTTATTACAAATGCTTACATCAAAAGGTAAAATTACCAGTGGTAGTTTAAAAGGAACTACCGGATATGGCATTAAAGTAAAGACCGTATCGCTGTGGGCGCCTGCCTGCACAGTTGATCTTTTTAAAGAATACTATTTACCTGCTATTAACAGTAAAATGGTGCAACGTTTTACGTTGTTTACCTTAAACGACAAGGTGGAGCGGGATGATCATTGTGCGCATATTTATAATAAATCGTTGCTTTACCTGGTATCGAATGCTTTTGAAGCGAAGGAGCGGATACCGCTTTTCAGGGATGGTGTATCCATATTGGGTATGCAAAAATTTGTGGAGAAGGATAAAGAACTGATGAAAATGTTTAACAACAAAGTGAATGAATGGATTACCGCTCCAAATTCAGCGGAGGAAGGGTCTGCATATCATTCAACCGCCAGTGCTCATGGCGATTTTGATGACGATAAGCCAACAGTTAATGCAACCCTTGCCCGCATCATAAATGTTGTTTCCGTGGAAAATAATATAACTTTTGAAAGTTCTGCATCATCGCTAAAAGCACGCAGAAATAGTTTGACCAGTATGAAAGGTTAGGTTAGCCTAACAGGTAATAAAGGAATTTACATTTTAATTAGAAGTGGATTCCCGAATGATAAGCTCCGAAGGCAACATTATGTTTTCGTTGTTACAACTGTATCCCTTTTTTTCAATACCCTTAAATAAAACCTTTGCCGCAGTTTGCCCTATTTGATAAGCCGGTTGGGTTATAGTTGTAAGCGAAGGATTTAAAATTGGAGCATACGGTAAATTAGAAAAGCTGATAATTTTAAGCGCGGTAGGTATATTTATTTTTTGATTTTTGCAAACAATGTAAACCGGTTCAATAAGCTTTTCAACACCTGCAATTATTCCATCGGGGCGGTTTTCAGTAAGTAGGAGATGGGTTATTATTGTTTCATTTTTTTCCGCATTGTTGGTGCACTCAACAATTTGTTTGTTGCTAAAATTTATATGGTTGGTTGTTAAAGCACTTTTAAAACCTTCAATTCTTTTTTTGTTAATGGACAGTTCATTTGAAATGGATAAATAACTGATTTTTTTGCAGCCCTGGTCAATTAAATGTTGCGTTGCCACCTGGCAGCTTTCAAAATCATTGGTGGTTATTTTGGCTAAATTCATGTCGTCAATAGCACGGTCGAAAAAAACCACAGGAATATTGTACTCTGAATTATTTATGAATTCTTCAATATGCTTTGTTTGGATTGTTTCGGAGGTTACCGACATCATAATTCCATCAACCCTTCCATTTTTAAGTTCTTCTAATATTTTTTTTTCCTTCAGGTATTTTTCGTGGGTCAGGTAAAGTAGTACGTGGTAACCTTTGGCCTGTGCTATTTCTTCAATACCTTTTATAGCTGCCGAAAAAAAACTGTCTGCTACATCAGGCACCACTACTGCAATGGTTTTGCTTTTTTTTAACCGTAAACTACGGGCAAAGGGATTGGGATTGTAATGCAAAGCCTTTGCAAGCGAAACCACTCTTTTTTTTGTTTCAATACTTATTTCATAGCTGTCTTTTAACGCTTTTGAAACAGTGCTGATACTAAGATTTAACTGTTTTGCCAGTGACCTTATGTTAACATCGCCCATTTATAAACATTTTGCTGCGTTACGAAACCGTTTTCGTGAATATAATTTTAATATGTAAAAGAGTAGTGATTAAAAAGTGCCAACTTACAGTTCAATATATGTGAACTAACGATTGCCTGGTTAATTAAAAGAATGAAATTAGAAAAATTCTGCTTTTTCAATCTTTTCCTACAATAGCTGAACAGGTAAAAATTATTTCACTTTACTATTCATAATTAAAATTGTTTTACCGTGTTTACAAATAACGTTGCCGAGCCATTAAAAAATTTGGATGAATGGGAAGATGATCTACTGTTAAGATATCCCAAAACTAAAGCTGATACAAAGGAAAAAGGAAAAGAGGATTACAGAAATTACGATGATCCATCCCGGGATACCGTACGGGAATTTTACAGGTTAAACCACACTTATCAAACCTTTGATTTTGTAATGCAGAAAAGGAAAGAGTTCTTAAGTTTCAATAGGAAGGAAATGACGATATGGGAAGCTTTTGATTTCTTAAATGAATTGGTTGATGATTCAGATCCTGATACTGATTTAAGCCAGTTTCAACATCTTTTACAAACCTCTGAAGCCATAAGGGCAGATGGTCATCCGGATTGGATGGTTTTAACAGGGTTAATGCACGATATGGGTAAAGTGCTTTGCCTTTTTGGCGAACCACAGTGGGCTGTTGTAGGCGATACTTTTCCTGTTGGATGCGCTTACTCCGATAAAATTGTTTACCCGGAGTATTTTAAGAATAACCCGGATTACGATAACCCACAATACAATACGCATTTAGGTATATATACCGAAAACTGTGGTTTGAAAAATGTACATATGTCGTGGGGACACGATGAGTATGTTTACCAGATGTTGAAGGATTATATTCCTGAGGAGGGATTATACATGTTGCGGTACCATTCATTTTATTCTCAACACCGCGAAAATGGTTATGATCATTTAATGGATGAGCACGATCATAAAATGTTTAAATACGTGGATCTTTTTAACCCGTATGATCTTTACTCAAAAAACCCAACCCCCCCAAATTGGACGGAGTTAAAGCCTTATTATGAAAAGCTGGTTGCGAAGTACTTGCCAGCTACTATCAGGTTTTAAAGTAATAAGACAACTCTGTCAATTTGCCTGTACTATTTGTAGTACAGGCTTTTTTATTTTTAGCAGCAATATTTAATGTTTGAATTTTATAAGCCCGTTTTGCAAAATATGTTGCTATTAATTTACAGTACAAGTGAGTGACACAACGATGTTGATTAAAGCACAATTGCTTGCTACAAAATTCCTTTTTACTTACATAGGTATTGTTTTATAAATTGTGTAATCAACGATTGAATTTTTACTATGGTAAATACTTTATCAGGAAGAAAAATAGCTGTTGGCATTTTACTGGTTTTTTTTATCGCATTTTTTAGTCTGGCCTCTAAGGCGCAGAACCTTGTGCAATATGTACAAACATTATCCGGAACGGCACCAGCTACAACACCGGCATCAATAAAACATGGTGGAGGCACCGAATTAAATGCCAATACTATTCCTGCTGTTACCCGCCCCTTTGCTATGACGCAATGGACGCCACAAACACGTACCACGGAAAAAAAATGTTTACCTCCTTATTTTTATAAAGACAGTTTATTTACAGGCATCCGTGGATCGCATTGGTTAAGTGGAAGCTGTACGCAGGACTATGGCAGTTTTACAATTATGCCGGTTGCCGGACCATTGCAGACTACACCAGCAAATTATGCTGTTAGGTTTGACCATGCCAACGAAGAAACATCGCCTTATGCTTACCGGTTACAACTAAAAGATAAAGGGATTATTGCGCAGGTGGCTGCCACTGAACGTTGTGCAGTTATGCAGTTTACTATTGAAAAGGCGGATAGCTTTTATTTACTGGTAACACCCAATAGTGATTTTGGTGAAGGTTATATAAAAATTGATGAAGCCAAAAGGGAGATTGTTGGTTATAACCCTGTTCACCGTATTTACCAGGGTTGGGGAAAACAAGCAGGGTTTAACGGGTATTTTGTAATTAAAATAGAACAGGTGTTCAGCACCACAGGTACTTATAGTGGTAATAAATTATTTGCTTCAGATAGTATAATGAATAAGCCTGATGTGGGCGCTTTCGTTGGTTTTAATGTTAAAAAGGGAGACCAGGTTCGCCTGCGTATTGGGACCTCATTCAGTAGCCTAAAAGGTGCCCGTGCAAATTTAGAAAAAGAAATAGCAAGTTTTGATTTTGATAAGGTTGCGCTTGAAGGCAAACTTGCCTGGCAAAAAGCACTAGAGCAGGTGCGTGTAAAAACCAGAAACGATAAAGACAAACGGATATTTTATACGGCACTTTATCATGCAATGCAGCATCCACGCCTGTTTAATGATGCTGATGGAACGTACCCCGCGTTTTCTTCACATTACCAGTTAAAGAAAATTGACCAGGGCAATTATTATGATGATATGTCGGTGTGGGATATTTACCGTGCTCAATTGCCTTTGTTTGAGATATTAAATCCCGTATTAATTAATGATGTGGTGCATTCACTTATTCTTAAAGGACAACAGGGAGGATGGATGCCTATTTTTCCCTGCTGGAACAGTTATACAGCAGCTATGATAGGCGACCATACATCTTCTGTTATTGCATCTGCCTACCAAAAAGGTATTCGTAATTATGATGCTAATGAAGCATACCGGTTGTTGTACAATAATGCTTTTAAAACCCCGCAAAATCACCAGGATTATATTGATGGTAAAGGTAGAAGGGCTTTGACTTCGTACATCAAATACGGTTATATACCCCTGGAGGATAGTGTACAAGATGCTTTTCACAAAAAAGAACAGGTGAGCCGTACCCTGGAATATGCATATGATGATTATGCTGTTGCACAATTAGCAAAAGGGTTGGGGAAAACGAGCGATTATGATATTTTGAATAAAAGATCAAAAAACTATAAAAACGTTTTTGATAAAAGGGTTGGGCTGGTAAGGGGCCGATATGCAAACGGAACTTTTGTAAGTGCGTTTAATCCTGATAAAAAAGAGTTTTTTATAACTGAAGGAACACCCCGTCAATATACTTTTTATGTTCCCCACGATGTTGAAGGCCTTGCCGCGCTGATGGGTGGAAAAGACAAATTGGAGCAATCGCTTGATAGTTTGTTTTTGCGTGGTGAGTATTGGCATGGCAATGAACCCGGCCACCAAATACCCTTTATGTACAACTATACAAATGCTGCCTGGAAAACGCAGGAAAAAGTACAGCAAATATTAAACGATGAATACAGCGATGGCCCGGGTGGGTTGAGTGGAAATGATGATGCCGGACAAATGAGTGCCTGGTATGTTTTTTCTGCAATGGGTATTTACCCTGTAAATCCTGTTTCGGGTATGTACCAGGTAAGCACGCCCATATTTGATGAGATCAATATAAAAGTGTCTCCTCAAAAATCCTTTAAAATACGCACCCATAAAGCAAGTGATAATTCAAAGTATATCCATACGATCAAGTTAAACGGAAAGGTTAATGAAAACAGGTTTATTTCGTATGCAGATATAATGCGTGGAGGTATTTTTGAAATCTTTCTTACTGATAAACCCGATACAAAATAAGGTGTTCTCAAGAGCTAATATTAACCTTTAAGATTTTTAATTTTTTATGCCTAAAAAAGACCGTTTTATCCATAAATTTTTGAAGAAGCTGCCAATTGCTTTAATAGTGGCTTTATTGCTTTTTATCGGGGCTATTTTTTTGTTTGTTGTAATTATTCACGAAGTGTTGTGGGAGAAAGAAGTGGAAATGGACAAAGCAGTATTTGATTTTTTATCGGCACATGTTATCAGCGATAAACTTACCGGCATAATGAAAACAGTTACCTATTTTGCTTCTGCCACTTTTTTAAAAATTGGTTACGCCATTTTGGTTTTAGTGTACCTGGTGCAAAAAAACTTTAAGCGTTGCATTGAAATTGCGGTAATTGGATTGGGAGGGTTCATGGTAAATTATTTCATGAAAATGTGGTTTAGGAGGATGCGGCCAGATGACCCGTTAATTGATCCATTGCAAAATTTCAGCTTTCCCAGTGGGCATGCAACTTCTGCTTTTATATTTTACGGCCTGTTAGTTTACCTTATATGGAAAACCAGAATTGCAACCTGGATTAAGTATGTAGCAGGATCAATCCTTTTGCTGTTTTCAATACTTATTGGCTTTAGCAGGGTTTATTTAAGGGTACATTTTTCGAGTGATGTGTTAGGTGGTTTTTGTATTGGGTTTTCGTGGCTGTTGTTAGCCATCTGGATAATGGAGCATCTTAAAAAAAGTGCCGGGGCCGAAGTTTCAAAAGAACGATCCTGATATAGAAAAAAAAGGCTCCCCATTTTTTTGGGAAGCTTTTTATGATAGTGACCTTATATTCTGGTAGCATTTTTTTGCGCTTTTAATGCCAGCTCGGTTGCCAAAAAACAATGTTCCTGGCTCATAGCTGTTTCAGTTCTGTTTATTACATCATCTACCAATTGTTCGCCGTAGGTCAGGTTTACTTTGCTGGTATCAATATAAGTAGTGTCTTTATTGTTTACCAAAAACAAATGGCTGCCGCCTTCTCTTCCACCAATGTCTACATTCTTCCTTATCTCAATAAAACCATCGGTGCCTAAAATAGTCAGTCGTCCATCTCCCCACGATTTTAATCCATCCGGTGTAAACCAGTCCACCCGTATATAACCTACCCCGCCATTTCCGCGTAACATCACATCACCAAAATCCTCAAATAAAGGATACTGCGGATGATTTACATTGCCCACCTGCGAGGCTACAATGTCTGCTTTGGTTGAACCCGTAAAATATAAGTATTGATCAAATTGATGCGATGCGATATCTGTCAAAATTCCGCCAAATCTTTTCTTATCAAAAAACCAGGCGGGTCTCGATGAAGTGCTCATTCTATGCGGCCCCAGGCCAATAGTTTGAATTACTTTACCAATAAGGCCTTCTTTTACCAATTCACCCGCTTTAACCGTAGCCTTGTTTTCAAGGCGTTCGCTATACATTATGGAGTAAATACGACCGGTTTGTTTCTGCACTTTTTTAACCTCAGCAAGCTGGCTTAAAGTGGTAATGCCGGGTTTGTCAACCATGTAATCTTTTCCGTGCTGCATAACCCTTATGCCAAGCGGTGCCCGCTCATCAGGTATAATGGAACTTAAAACCAGGTGGATGGATTTATCTTCCAATATTTGTTTTTCATCAGTAACCTGTTTGGCTTGCGGATACCTTTTTGCAAATGCAGCAGCAAGATCAGGCTCTTTAGCATAAAACGATACAAACTCGCCACCACCTCGTATAACTGACTCAACCTGGCTGTAAATATGACCATGGTTAATGCCAATTACCGAAAATTTAATACGGGCCGGACCTACATAAGGAGCCATTTCGGCGGCTCCGCTTTCAAATGTTTTATAAGCCGCCAGCGAAGCCAGGCCGGGCATTGCTACCAGGCCTGCTGCTGAGGTAGCAGCATTCTTAATAAAGCGACGACGATTAAATCCAGATCCTTTCATGAGGGTATGTTTTAATGTTTAAGAGGAAACGTATTTTAAAATTCGATTATTATGGGTCTATAAATGTAAGTAATTATGTTATTGATTCTTTGGGAGCGGGCAGTAGTAATTCTATGTGTCTTTAGTTGCGTCGCACTCTTGTACCAAAGTAACAGAGCGCAGCAAACTTTTATACTACAGTTATAACCTGCGTAATAATAAGTTTATAAAAAATAAGTTCGAAGTTGTAAAGTATGAGCATAAAAAAGTGCTTGAGTAAATAAACCCAAACACTTTATATTATTTTTTATTTGCCTACGCCGTGGGATCAATCATATCAGCAAGGTTATTGTCCGTAAAAAATTTGTCCCTGTGCTGTTGAAATTCCTGATGTAAGTCTGACACAATCACCACCCCGGCATCTACTTCTTCATGTAATTCAGGTAATTTTTTTTCAAGTAAAGCAACTCCCAGTGTAATGTTGTCTGCTTCTATCTGTGCCAGTTTTTTTAATACCGATGTCTGGCTGTTTTTAAGATCTTCCAGCTCTCTCAGGATTTTATCCATAAGGTCGAGCTTTTGTTTTTTATCCATAATAATTAATTAAAAGTTATAAAATGCTATTTTTTTTAAAGGATTTAAATTTTGTGACGGAGAAAAGAAAAGGCATGATACCTTTTACACTTAGATCAGCCAGTCGCAAAACTTTCTTTTAAAGTTACTATTTCATTTTTAAATAGTCTTGTAGCAAAGCCAATCCAACACGTTCACCAGGATAGTGCCATTATTTAATCTTCATATTTTATTAATTGCCGGCCAGTTTAAGTAACAATTTCTAAAGAAGCTATAAAAGTTTTAAACCATAGTATCCTATAAGCGTAAACGAAATACAACGTGTAATTACACCAATACAGCACCAGGTTATTAATTTTTGAAGAGGTGCTTTAAAACCAATGCCAACTGCCAGGCTAACTGGTGCGCCAACTGTTATAGTTCCTAAAAACCCAAGTCCTATTATTCCATATTTGTTCCAAATTCGGTAAACCATACCCGTTTGTGGTTTTGCTTCCTTAGCCTCCTTATTTCTTGAAAAAAATTTTCTGATACGGTCCCCTAAAAAGGCTGCAACAAAAACGCCAATTATACCGCCTGAAACACTCGCAAAAAATATTACCCAGGGCGATAAATTAAAAGCAAACCCTGCGGGAATAGCAGCATATATTTCAAAACTAGCCAAACCCGCAACGGTTAAAATTTTATAAAGCATTCAGTGTTTTTAAAAATGAGCATTGATGAATTTTATTTTTAATAACTTAAATACCTACCTGGTTAAAGGCTGGCCAACCGGGATGCTGCAATCGTGACCAGGTAAACCATGTGCCGGGTTAATAGTAACCTTGCCGTTTGTTGAAGGCTGCGGCAAACGGGGTAAGCTTTTTGGCGCGGGGTTCGTTTGTTGCGTTGGTTGCACGGGCGAATTCAACGGTGCGCCTACAGCAATATCACATCTGTGGCCCGGTGCCCCGTGCTGAGGATTTAAAGCACCGTTTAAAGGCACAGGTGCTGCAGCACCTGTTGCCGGCAATGTTGTTTGATTGTCTTTAGCTTCGGATAAATTATTTGAATCGCTTATTGAAGCTGGCAAAGCAGCCGATGGAGCGCTGGTATTGTTCTCATCATATTTTGGAGGTTCGCCACATGAGTAAAACGTAATAATTGTTATTGTTATAATGGATAGTAATAAGGGCTTCATAATTATCAATTTAAAAGTAAACGCAGATATCGTTGTCTTATTTTAACGAGTTGCTCAAAAATAGTGGGTAAAACCAAGTAATTAAACTTAAGGTTCCTTTCGTTTTGTTAATGTATCCACTTATTAAATTCAGGTATTATTATGTTTAAAGGTGTTTTTTACATTTTTAAAAAAAATTCACTTGTTTAATTTAAAAAAGTATTTGTAGTTCAACATATAATTATACATTTAAGACCCTTTTCATTTTTAACTGTTACAAATCTTTATGGGCGATTTACAAATTAAAAAGTCATCGAAAACATACGATGCAGTTATTGTTGGTTCAGGAGCTGGTGGTGGTATGGCCGCACATGTACTTGCCAATGCCGGTGTAAAAGTATTAATGCTGGAAGCAGGCCCTTATTTCGATCCTGTAAAGCATTCACAACAATTCAAATTTCCTTTTGAGTCTCCACGTCGCGGTGCAAGTTCTAAGCTTCGTTCGTTTGGCGATTTTGATGCGGCCTATGGTGGATGGGAACTGGAAGGCGAACCTTACACAAGAAAGGACAAAACTGAATTTGACTGGTTTCGTTCAAGAATGTTAGGGGGCCGTACCAATCACTGGGGAAGAATATCACTTCGTTTTGGCCCTAAAGATTTTCAGCCCAACGATGGCTACAGCGAAAACTGGCCCATCACTTATGATGAAGTAAAAGAATATTACGATAAAGTGGATCGGTTAATTGGTATCTACGGCACTAAAGAAAATATGGAGAACGAGCCCGATGGCATTTTTCTTCCTCCTCCCAAACTTCGCCTCAACGAAATATTTATAAAAAACGGTGCCGAAAAAGCAGGCGTAAAAGTAATACCGGGCAGGGGTTCGGTTTTAACAACCAAGCTTCCCGGTAATAAAGATCGGGCAGCTTGTTTTTTCTGCGGCCAGTGTAACCGTAGTTGTAAAGTCTATGCCGACTTCTCCTCCTCATCGTGCCTGGTTATTCCTGCATTAAAAACAGGCAATCTTGAACTTATTTCAAATGCAATGGTTCGCGAAGTATTGACCGATGCACAAGGCAACGCAACAGGTGTATCCTACGTTAGTAAAGATGATATGCAGGAATACCAGGTTATGGCAAAAACGGTTATCCTGGGTGCCAGCTCCTGCGAGTCGGCACGCATCATGTTAAATTCTAAATCAAAAACACATCCAAACGGCGTGGGTAACAGCAGCAATCTGGTGGGTAAATACCTGCAGGATTCTACCGGTAGTTCGTTATCCGGAATGCTACCGCAGTTAATGGATCGTAAACGGTATAACGAAGATGGATTGGGAAGTATTCACCTTCTGGGACCATGGACACAGGACAATAAAAAATTAGATTTTCCTCGCGGTTACCATATTGAGTTTGGCGGTGGTATGGGTATGCCCAGCTATGGCTTTGGCGGCGATGTTCCGCGCCTCAATGGTATAGTGCCCGGTGCCGATGGAAAGATGAAAGAGGCGGGTGGTTTTGGTGCCGAACTTAAAAATGATTACCGTCGTTTTTATGGTACAGGGGTTGGTATGGCCGGCCGCGGTGTGGGCATGGCCCGTATTTATAATTATTGTGAAATTGATCCGAATGTGGTTGACCGTTTTGGTATCCCGGTTTTGCGTTTCCACTACAACTGGAATAACGACGAAATTAACCAGGCAAAACACATGCAGGAAACCTTTCAGTCAATCATGCATTCCATGGGTGCCATTATTACTTCGGGCGAAAAAAATGCTGAAAACAAATGGGGCCTTGAAGCTCCCGGTAAAATCATTCACGAAGTAGGTACTGCCCGTATGGGTAACGATCCTAAAACCTCGGTTTTAAACAAATGGTGCCAGTCGCACGATTGTAAAAACCTTTTTGTGGTAGATGGCGCTTCACATGTTCAGCAATCCGATAAAAATGCCACGTGGACCATACTTGCATTTGCAATGCGCCCCGCGGACTATATTTTAGATCAAAGACAAAAGCAAAATATTTAATTAAATAAAATTTTTGTTACAGGCAGTAGTTTATTAATGATGCCCCGGTTGTGTCACTCACTTGTACCACATATTTTTATGGCAGCAGCAATAATTTTTTTTTGACAAACCGGGTAAAAAAACAAACACTAAGCCTTACAATCACAAATAAAAATTACACATTATGAATAGGCGGGAATCCCTAAAAGCATTAGCCATCGGTTCTGTGTCGACCGGGGTTTTATTACAAGCGTGCAAAACCAAAGAAGATAAAGCTGTGGTTGCCAAAACGGGTGAAGGAGAAGCAGATCGTCCGCAGAACGAAATAGACCGCAACGAGAGATTAAGGGCTGAAACCTTTTTTACACCCCACGAAATGGCAACCATAACTGTGTTGGGTGATATCATAATTCCTAAAGATGATAAATCAGGTAGTGCTTCGGATGCTAAGGTGCCTGAGTTTATTGAGTTTATTGTAAAGGATATGCCCGACCATCAATTACCTATGCGGGGTGGTTTACGGTGGTTAGATTTACAAATGCTCAACAGGCATAACAATACATTTAAAGATTGCAGCGCCGACCAGCAAATTGCCATAGTAAAAGAAATTGCTTACCCGGGTTTAGCAAAGCCCGAAATGGCTCAAGGGGTTGCATTTTTTAACAGGATGCGCGGGCTTACTGCCACAGGTTTTTACACCAGTAAAATAGGGATTGATGATATGGGTTATGTTGGCAACCAACCCAACCAATGGAATGGGGTGCCCGACGATGTTTTAAAACAATACGGGGTATCGTACACCGAAAAGGAATTAAGAGAATCGGTTAGCTTTACTTAATCCGCTTTGGTTTAAACAGGTTAACTAATGCTCTGTTCAATATAGATATGCTGTTGAACGGAGCGTCGCAAGAATGTAGCCTGGTGTTCCTTAGCCGGTAACCAAAAAATAATAAAAAAGACCCTTCAAACGAAAGGTCTTTTTTTTATGGTGTAAATGTTTATTAGTGCTTTTTATAAATCCAATCCTTCGTTTTTTCGTTCCTGTTGTATCATGTACAGGTTTTTTAACAGTGTTTGTTTTAAATTGGTTTTTACAATATCGCCCATTGATTTGCAGCGTAAAAATTTTGGGTTGCCAAAATAGTCGGCAAGCTCTTTTTTAAGACTGTTCACCTTTTCAACCGGGGCAATATGATCGCGGCACATGATGTTGAACAATTGCATGAGGCGGTACCGCGATTCGGTTACCCTGAACGCCATCATGGTGCGCTCCTCGGTTTGGTATTGATTTATGGAATCTTTATCAATGTGTTTTAAAGCAAGCTCAACAAGGGTGCGGTTTTCTTTAAAATATTGCGGCAGGTATAAGTTCTTTCTGCCCTCGTACGATTGCTGATCAAAATCTATCGCCCTTATTCGGTATTGAAAATCTTCAATATCGGGCGTAATATCAACCACAAAATTATAGCTGCGCATATCGCCCAGCAGGCGTAAAAAGCATCGCTCATTAAATTTTACAAACTCCTTTGCAAAACGAATTTTATTGGTAATTGGCTGATCGAGGTATTGCTGTATAAACAAATCGCCGGGTATACCAGGAATGTGATCCTCTACCAAAGTATTATAATGCGTAAAATAACTAATGCGGTTGGGCGATAAAATATGCTCCAGTTCCAGGCCATATATACGGCTGGCATCGGCGGTTTTTATATAAAAATGATCGTAGTTGTCGTTGTATTTATTTACAATTCTAATTCTGAAAGGATTGGAATTTCCAAAGGCGCAAAAGTCAATACGGGCAACATCAAGATGGTTGGTAAAACTCAGGTTACCCTCTGTTTTCAGAATAGCATAAATTTTTAATAATCCATCACGTATGTATTCCCACTCCCGCATATCGTACACCACCTTTTCCCACATGGTGTCTTTTCCGTGTTTATCCAATAAAGGCACAGAGTAAGTTATGCGGGATAAATCGTCGTAACCAACAGGTAGTTTTACCTCGCGGGCATTGTGCTTTAAATAAGCACGCAAATGAGCATTTATTGCATAAAATTTTTTCTTTTTAGAAGGCGCGTCATCTAAAGCTATTTTTGCTTCGTTTGAAATCTGGGTAAAACTCATGGACAATAAAATAGGTACTTCCTCAATTTACTTTATTCGTATCAATTTCTTTTCGTAATTGAATGAAATAATCGGCTGCATATTGCAGGCGGCTTCCGTACCAGCTAAACATTTCACCATCAATAAGCAATATTTTGGTATGCGGAAGTTGGGCCTGTATTTCATCAATATGTTTTTGTTTAAAAGGATAGGGCTCTGATGAAAGCAATACCAAATCACATTTTGCATCAACCAATTGTTTTAAGTCAACCTCGGGGTAACGCATTTGGTTTGCAAATACAGTAGCGAAGCCACACCTGCTTAGCATATCATTTATAAAAGTATCGCCGACGGCAGCCATCTCGGGG
>JBBSJX010000063.1:0-13759 GCA_038256825.1 Chitinophagales bacterium | reverse complement strand
TAATTAGGCAAGTCCACCATTTTAATCTACTAAACAATATTTTATTACATTTGCGGGCACAAAAACTAATTAAGTTCTATGCAATTATCTTCTCTTCTCACTCGATTTAATGAACCGGAAACTTTAAAAATGGCCAAGTTAGGCCGCGAACTTCGTGCTAAAGGTGTTGATGTAATTGACCTTAGTTTAGGCGAACCTGACTTTGATACTCCTAAACATATTAAGGATGCTGCTATAAAAGCAATAAACGACAACTGGAGTCATTATACCCCGGTTGCTGGTTTTGCTGATTTACGCGAAGCCGTTTGTACTAAATTAAAACGTGATAATAATCTTGATTATAAGCCGGAAAATATTGTTACCTCCACAGGTGCAAAACAAAGCTTGGCTAATGTTATTATGGCTGTTGTAGACGCAGGGGAAGAAGTAATTATTCCTACACCTTATTGGGTAACTTACTCTGAGCTGGTAAAAATAGCAGGTGGTAAAGTGGTAGAAATCAGAAGTACCGTAGAAAATGATTTTAAGATAGGGCCACAGGAGTTAGAAGCCGCCATTACCGACAAGACAAAGTTGTTTATGTTCTCTTCGCCATGTAACCCGTCAGGATCGGTTTATAGCAGGGAGGAACTTGCAGGATTGGCAGAAGTTTTTAGAAAGTATCCAAGCATTTACATCCTTTCCGACGAAATATACGAGTACATTAATTTTGTGGGTAAGCATGAAAGCATTGCCCAGTTTGAAGATTTAAAAGAAAGGATCATCATCGTAAATGGATTAAGTAAAGGTTTCGCGATGACGGGTTGGCGCCTGGGATATACCGCATCGAGCGTTGAGGTTGCAAAAGGATGTGAAAAAATACAAGGCCAGATAACCAGTGGCACCTGCTCCATAACACAAAAAGCAGGGGTGATCGCTTTAACCGGCGATTTAAAACCTTCGTTTGAAATGACTGAAGAGTTTACCCGCCGCAGAAAAAAGACAATGGAACTTGTTAGAGATATTCCGGGATTTAAGTGTTATGAACCTGAAGGAGCATTTTATATTTTTCCTGATGTTAGCGCTTATTACGGTAAATCGAACGGAGAAAACACGATAACTAATTCGGCTGATTTAAGTATGTACCTGTTAAATACAGCGAATGTATCATCAGTAATGGGTGATGCTTTTGGTGAGCCAAATTGTGTGAGGTTTTCGTTTGCCAATAGCATGGCAAATATTGAAAAAGCCTGGGGACGAATTAAAGAAGCTTTGGCTAAATTAAATTAATAAGGCACTTATAAATTAAGTTTGAAGGGTTGGCGCTGATAAGTTGCCAGCCCTTTTTATTTTCATTTGCTTAAATAATTTGGGTAACCACAACTTATCATAGGGCTTACTCAGTTGAGCTTTCATCAATTGAAGTTGCAGAATTAAAGCGATTAAGGCGCAGTGAAAAAGATGGCAAAATACCTGGTCGCTACAAGTGTTTATAGATGATAGATAAAGTTCATCCTAAAAAAAATAGCGCGAGATTAGTGATAAAATACTATGATTTTAATAAATCCAATGAATGCAAATCCTTAATATGATGCACACGCTCAAATGTTCGTTTGTATGGTTTGAGGGGAGTCGCCTCTTTGGTGTATTGCTTCGATCGTACTCTTAAGCCTTATTGTGCACTACCGCTATGCTTACTTATGCTCATTTCATTTATAACAGTATCTGTTAAAAATTCCTAATAATCGTTAACACCATTTCTGATGTACGAACTATATCGTATGTTTGTTACGAAATAATTCGTAAAACAATCTACTCATTAAACTGTCTGTTATGAAACAACAAAAAATGGCAACCCGGTTGGTTTTTGTTCTGGCATTTATTGCGATAACAATTGCGTTTTCAGCCTTTCGTCAAAAAAGTAATTTTCGCCAAAACAACATCGGGAACCAGTACACAAAATACGATGAGGATACCACCACACGCGGCAAACGCATTAAATCTGAAAATGAATACAACCTGGCCGAATTAAGCAGAGCAATTGGAAGGATTGATATGCAAATGATCGCTTTGGAAAAGCACCTTAAATCGTTTGATTTTTCAAAAGTGCATGCCCAGATTGAAAAAGAATTGGCCAATATAGACATTGATAAAATTGAACAGGATGTAAACAAATCTTTAAACAACATTGATTGGGACCAGGTGGAAATGGATTTTAAAGATGTGAAAGCTGATTTGAAAAAAGCTGAATTCTCAAAAAAGCAAATGGATGAATTGAAACATGAAATTGAAAAGGAAAAAGTAAACTGGCAAAAAGAGGGAAAGAAGATAAAAGTTGAACTTGAAAGCAAATTAAATAAAGCAACACAGCAAATGGCTGATCATAAAAGGGATTTACAACAGGTGCAATTATTTACAGATGAATTGGATAGGGATAATTTAATTAATAAAAACAAATCGTTTAAAGTGGAAGTAAAGAATGGCGATTTTTACCTGGATGATAAAAAGCAACCGCAGCACATTAGCGATAAATACCGTAAGTATTATAAGAACGATGATTTTACTATTGTAAACACGGAAGTAAAAGCAGCTAAAATATAAATTATAAAAATGAATTGCACGGCTGCATACAGATTTAAAAGTACAAGTGAGTGACACAACGATGATGCCATGGAAACATACAGATCATACACAAAAAATTAGAATCTAACTGCGGGACATTTTACACCACGTGCCTGGTCGAGCAGGCCTTGCTTAACAATTGAAATTTCGTAAGCACCGCGGGTATTATTGTATTGCCTTAGCGATGAGGTTGTGGCATCGTAATTAAAAGTAAGCTTATAGCCATTTTGTTGAAAGCCAACCATTGGGATCATGGCATCTTTAACACGGTAGTAAGCACCCACAATTAATTGGGTACTGCCATCGCCGCTTAAATCGCGCTGGGCATTGGCACCGGCTACTACTTCCCAGGCCGATCCTACATTACTTACATACACATTTGGGTTAATGATCCAGATGTCGCTGGTTTTAAAACTGCCATTAATAAAGGTGGTAAACCGTGGCAATACACGGGCATCAACCGTATTGGTGCTAAAAAAGCTTTCTTTTGGCCGGTTAATATTCAGGACGCTAAAACCCACATTCAGGTAGGTGTTTTCGTTAGGGTAGTAAGCATAATTTATTCCCGCACCCAACGAAACGTAGCCTAGATTGTTAACCTGGAAGGCTTCGCCACTCGGCGCACCAATGTCAAAAAACTTACCATTCCATTGGTTGTCGAATGTAAGCTTGGTAAAATCTACCCTTTTATTTACATAACCTACATTAAATCCTGCACTAATTAAGCTACCTAAACCCAATGCCTGGTGATAGGCAATTGAACCATACGCTTTGGTTGAAGTGAGGTTACCTGCACCTGCAACATCGCGTAAAATGGCGCCACCAACCCCAACCCACCCGTTTTCAAAACGGTTGCCAAATAATTGTATATCGCCATAGGCGCTCATAGTTTTATATGGATTATCGCTTATTGATGCCCATTGAGTGCGGTAGTTTATACCCAAACGATAATCACCTTCCGGTATAAAACCTGTGTTTGCAGGATTAACCAAAAGTGGTGCATTAAAATACTGGGAAAAGTGTAAGTCCTGGGCATTAGCCTTGTGGTGCAGTGCAAATAAAAAAGCTATTATAACAGGCAGCGAATAAATTAATTTTGTTTTCATTTTCTTCAGTTTTCAGGTCATCATAATAAAGTAATATCGCCCTTCTTCTGGTATTTTACACCATCCGAAAATTCTACATCCAGTACATAATGATATACTTCGGTTGGTTGAATACTTCCTTTATACATTCCATCCCAGCCTTCGGATATATTATTTGATTGAAAAACAATGGTTCCCCAGCGATTATAAATTCTCCAAACCATTTTGGATATACCAAATCCCCTCACAAAAACTTTATCGTTAACACCGTCACCATTAGGGGTAAATGCATTGGGCACATCAATTAAGGGAATTATTTTGGCCTGAACTTCAGCACAGGTGGTATCGGAACAGCCGTACTGGTTGGTTGCAATTAAGCAGGTATTATAGGCTTTTGTTTCTTTAAAAATGTGCGAAATTATATTTGTTGAAGTAGTAACCAAAGTATCACCATCACCAAAATCCCATTTATACCTAGTTGCGCCCAACGAGTTGTTTATAAATTGAACCGGTGTGTTTTCCTGCGGTGGTTTAGGAGCAAAAGTAAAGGCTGCCGTGGGCGCATCACTTACAGTTATAGGAAACCTGGTACTATCAAGCCTATTGCAGGTGGAGGTGTCGATAACGGTTAAGCGAATGGTATAATTACCTGGAGTGTTATAAATGTGTATTGGACTGCTTTGGTTACTTGTGGTGCCATCGCCAAAGTCCCAGAAAAATTGTTCTCCTCCGGCTGAAGTGTTATTGAAAACGGCTGTATAAGGAGCGCATCCACTTGGAGGAGTCTCAAACCTTGCAATAACATTTGGAGAAATACGTAACGTTTTTAAAACAGAGTCGGGAGCATTACAGAAATTGGTAACTGTTAATACCATCCTGATATTATAAGTACCTATGCCCGGGAAAGTATGATTAAATGCACCCGTACCAGTAATTAAAGGTGGTGTTCCATCGCCAAAATACCAGGTAAACGAAGTGTTTTTGAAAGGTTTATTGGTGGGTACAAAAGAGGTATTAGTGAAACTGTAGGTTGAGGATTCGCAGGTGCCGGTTTTAGAGGAGGTAAATCCTAATATTGCTTCGTCGTTACGAACCCTTATGGTAGTATATGCGGTATCTGAAATATTACAACTGGTAGAGTCTATTGAAACGAGCCGAACCCTGTAGGTTCCAATATTGTTGTAGGTATGTTTTTCGTTTGGTACCGTTGTATTTACTTCGGGTGAACCATCTCCAAAATTCCAGATGTAGCTTTTACCGGCAGCAATCGTATCTGCAAAATCAACAGTCAATGGTACACAACCCGACGTATCGCGAATTACGCCATTAATGGAAGCTCTTAAACTGCTGGATATACCGGCGAGGTTAAAGGCAATTTTTACTGCTGCAAGGTTACAATTTGGAGAGCCATTGGTTGGCGACCATACACCCGGTGTGGTGGGGAAAACTGCGGTACGTCCACAGTTGGCACACATTGCCTGGTAAATAATACCATTCCTGTCAAAGCGGCTGGTGCCACCATCCACATGTTCGCCGCCACCATTACTACTGTTTTGCCCAAAAAAGCTGCCATATAACTGGCTGGTAGCATCGCGTTCTAAAACGAAAAAATAAAAATCGCTGTTATCAGTACTTTTTTGAATTGCATCGGGTGTAGTGGTTAAACCTGATGTACCGGAATTGGGATATCCCGGGTTAGTCGATCCATTGCTGCGGTTCAATTCGCCACCCCAACCCGAAACGTAAACATTCTGGCAACGGTCAACCAAAAAGGCAACGGGTGAAATATTTGGGGTACTTGCGTTGGTACCAAATACGGTGGAGTATTCGTATGCCGAAAGATCGGGCTTTAATTTACTGATAAATTGTTTGCCGTTGGTTTGCGAAAAGGCCGCATTTATTACCGGAAAGTTGCCCGTACTTGTTCCCATAATATAGGGATAACCAAATGCATCAAACTGAATTCCGTATAGCATATCGGCACCATTGGTGCCAATGTAAGAGGTTTTGATAAGTGAACTTCCATCGTTGGTTATGTACGAAACAAAGCCATCGCAAATTCCGCCCATAAAATTTGGAAAAAGAACGCCGGTTTTATTGCCTGGCAGATTGGTACTTACAGTATTTCCTCCTATATAAATATTGTCGTTAATGGGGTTGATGGCCAGCACAAATGCAGCATCTTCGTCTAGTCCTCCAATAAAACTGCTGAAAAGTATGGTTGATAAATTTGAACTGGTCTTAATTACAACGCCATCCTGTTTTCCTCCCGGAGTTGTTTGAAATGCGCCAGGTGTTGTAGGAAATACGCCGGGGCTGGTTACATCGGTTGATTGCGTGTTGGATGCTAAATAAATATTTCCAAACTTATCTAAAATCACTTCACTTCGTGAGTCATCTCCATAATTTCGACGAATGGATTCAGCGCCTGATGGGCTTGCATATTTATTTCTGATGTTTACGCCATCATTGTTTTTGCCTCCAATCCTTATGGATCCAACTAATCCATTTCCGGCAGCATTTAGTTTGACCAAAACAATATCGTAATTGCCAAGGGAGCCATAATTAGTTCCTCTTGTTGGAAAGTTGGTAGAATTGGATCTTCCCGCCATTACCAGGTCTCCCTGGGCATCGGCCACTAAACTATGCGGATGTTCGTTTCCCGAACCACCAATATAGGTTGCATAAATTCTACTGGATCCATCTGGGCTAAATTTCATAATTCCTATATCGAAACCACTTTGGCTGTCTTCACTTAAACCACCCTGGAACGTTGTTTGAAAAGCACCCGGGCTGGTGGGAAAACCTGCAGCGAAAACAATTCCCCCGGAGTAAAAACTACCATCTGTGCCATAGGTGGCTGTATAGCCCCAATTGTCGGCTGTGCTTCCGGTAAACGTGGAGAAAATTAAGGTAGGGTCAATTACAAGCGTAGTATTTTTTGCATATTCGGGAATGTTAAACCGAACGGTGTTTCCAGCAACTAAAAACCTACAGGCAACTTCTTTCTTAAATCCGTTTATAACCTGGTAGGAGTATGGAGCCAATTCCTTCATTTCTCCAACCGATGTTTTTATTATAAGTTGTTCGTTCTGAACTTTAAGTTCATCAACTCCATCAAACTGTAAAACAATTTTTGAAAGGTCGGCGCCAGGCTTAACAATAATATCATATTTTAATAGGCCGTTATTGGTATAATAACGAACATCCACATTGGGGTACATGTTTTGATACGTAATTGCCTGGAACGTTTTACAGTCTTTGCCCCATTTTGAAGGATCATTTCCTATAAAATAATTAGATAAAGCATTAATAGGTTTATCGCCCATAATGGTTGGATTACCGGCATTTAAAAACTGTACATTATAACTGTGCGACCGGAGTACAAATGTTTCGTCGTTTACCGGCTGCGGCCTTTTGGAATAAACTTTAGATGCCTCTGTTGGAGTATTTTTTTGTGCTTCAGTACCGCTGCTTACAGGTTTGTCAGCATGAAAGTAATTTGATATTTTTTCCTGGTCTTCTGCATTATGTTGTAGTAAACGATAACCGTTTTTTTGAAGATAAAAGGCACCGGTATTTGTTAAGCCCCTAAACTTTACTACTTCTTCCCATTGACCTTTGTTTTCTACAAATTCTAAATTAGCATATGATTGACTGTAGCTTTTAAAACCACTCAATAATATGATTATCAGGAGATAATTTTTAAGGATATTTTTCAAAAAAGTATTTTTTTAAAAGTTACAACTAATAAACGAAATAGAATTGTGTAGTGCTTTGATCGATACGTTAATATTTAAATGAGTGATTGTGTTTATTTAAAAGTGATAATATTTATAAAAAGGATTCTACAATTTACATTAATAGAATCGGGCCATATTGCCATAACTTATAATAAAAGTGATCCAAATAATTTTTAGGAAATCTTACTCCAGATGGTTTTGCCTTTTTGCATTGCCAGGTAAAATTTAAGCTGCAAATTATCAACCGAATTTAACTCTTCATCAGCAGTTAAAAGTGCTTCTGCTTTAATTTTGGCTTTTTCTAACAATAATTTGTCGTTAACAATATTGGCGAGTTTAAAATTTAATACCCCGCTTTGGCGGGTGCCTTCAATATCGCCGGGCCCTCTTAGTTCAAGGTCTTTCTCCGCTATTTTAAAGCCGTCATTCGTATCGCACATAATCTTTATTCTTTCCCTGCCTACCGTGCTAATCTTTGTTCCGGTTAAAAGTATACAGTAGCTTTTTTCGCTTCCCCTGCCAACCCTTCCGCGTAACTGGTGTAACTGCGATAGTCCAAATTTTTCCGCACTTTCAATTACCATAACCGACGCATTGGGAACATTTACGCCAACCTCAATTACTGTAGTGCTTACCATAATTTGAGTATCACCTTTTACGAAACGTTGCATATTGGTTTCTTTTACTTCCGACGTCTGGCGGCCGTGAACCATACTGATCCAATACTTAGGTTCAGGAAAAAATGCTTTTACATGTTCATAACCATCCATCAGGTTTTCGTAGTCTAACGTTTCACTTTCTTCTATCAAAGGAAAAATGATGTATACCTGCCTTCCCTTGTCAATTTCCGATCTTATAAAATCCATTACCCTAACCCGGTGCATTTCGTTTCTATGTACTGTTGTAATAGGTATACGGCCTGGCGGTAACTCATCCATAATGCTGTAATCCAAATCACCATAAGCAGTCATGGCAAGCGTTCGGGGTATTGGGGTAGCGGTCATTACCAAAACGTGCGGATGAATGGCCGCTTTTGCCCACAGCCTGGCTCTTTGTGCCACCCCAAAACGATGTTGTTCATCAACTATCGACAAGCCCAGGTTTTTAAACACAACAGGGTCCTCAATTAACGCATGGGTACCAACAATTGTTTGTAAACTACCATCGGCAAGTTGTTTTAAAATCTCCCGTCGGGCGGCGGTTTTAGTACTGCCCGTTAATAGCCGTATGTTGACCGGCATGTGTTTTAAAAGGTCGCTTAAGCCTGTATAATGCTGGGTTGCTAAAATTTCAGTAGGCGCCATAAGGCAGCTTTGAAACCCGTTATCGGCAGCAAGCAACATGGTAAGCAAGGCAACAATGGTTTTGCCACTACCCACATCGCCCTGCAGTAAACGGTTCATTTGTTTTCCCCGGGCGGTGTCGGTTCTTATTTCCTTTACAACCCGTTTTTGAGCATTGGTTAATGTAAAAGGTAAATGCCGGCTATAAAAAGTATTAAAATGTTCACCCACTTTGTCAAACACTACTCCTTTGCTATGGCGATAGCGTTGTAATCTTGTAAGGCCCAGTCTAACCTGTGCTATAAACAATTCTTCAAATTTAAGCCGTTCAACAGCCCGTTCAAATTCATGCAGGCTTTTAGGAAAATGAATTTGAGTATAAGCATCATAACGGCTAATTAAATTCATGCTTTCAATAATTGAAAGCGGGAGATTTTCCTGGATATCCTTTTTAGAAAGCAAACCCATGAGGGTCATGGTTAATTTACCAATCTGCTTGCCATTAAGCGCCCTTGCTTTAAGTTTTTCGGTTGTTGGGTATATGGGTTCGAGAAAATTTTTACCGGTTAATATTGCCGGATCATAAGGTTCCATTTCAGGATGGGTAATTTGCGCTTTACCGTTAAAAAAACCCGTCTTTCCAAAAACCAGGTAAGGCTTGCCAACTACCAGGCTCTTCTGAACCCAGTTTATGCCCTGGAACCAGCACAATTCCAACTGCCCGGTTTTATCCCTTAAATGGGCTATCAATCTTTTTCCCCTGTTTTCTCCTAAAGTTTCAACATCCTCTAAAATGCCGGCAATTTGTACAAAATCAATTGAAGGATCAATCGCTGCAATTTTGGTAACCGTGGTTTTATCAAGGTGCCGCAGGGGAAAATGTTCCAGCAAATCACCAAAAGTAAAAATGCTTAATTCCTTTTTAAGCAGCTCGGCTTTTTGTGGCCCAACACCTTTAAGGTATTCAATAGGATTGTCTAATATGGAGGCAAGAGATGGTATAAAATAAGATTTAATCAAAAATAAGGAGAAGCAGGTGTTGACGAATTTAAAGGATATCTAGATTTTATCGCACACATGTAAAAGGAATTTTTGGGAACTGAGCATTCTATTTCTAATAAGCTTTACTTGCGTCGCACTCTTGTACTTTTAGTAGTCCATTCACCAGTAATTAAAAAGTATATTATTTAATGATTATTTCAAATTGGTAATTAAGTCGATATTTAAAAGTCAGGATGATAATAAACCAATAAACCATAACTTAAAAACTTTTTCCCATATATTCGTTAAAAATTTTTTATGAAGAAATTATACTTGATTCTACTCACATGCTTCCTGATTATTAGTGGTGCGTTACAGGCACAACTTAAAACAAGATTAAGTACCGACTTACAACGAAAAAGTTTATCCTCAATCAATCTTAAGAATTTTGTACCCCAAAATAAAGGGACCAGCATTAAGAATACCTTATTTGGTAACAGAACCAGTGGAGCTGGTTGTGATACCATCAATTCTGCAGCAGCAGATACGTTTGGTTTAGCAGGGTATTTTTTGGGAATTAATGGTTTTGTTACAGGGGTAAATTCCTACAAGGATAAAGAGAAGGCTGCCTACTTTTACGATACTTTAGGAAACACTATTTTAACCAAAGCCTTTATATTGTTTGCTATAGCAAATACCAACACACCGGCCAATATAGATAAAATAGTGCCCATTCATGTTTATAACGGTACCAATGCAGAACCTGGTACTATTCTTAAAACCGTAAACAAAACACTTGCAGAAATAAAAGCTGATGTGGACCAGGGAATCTTCACCAGAATAGATTTTCCCGGAGGTGTAACATTACCTCCAACCGCAGAGTTTTTTATCTCCGTTGATATGTCGAACCTTAGTTGGGATACTACAACAACTGCATCACCTAAAGATTCGCTTGCAGTTTATTCTACAGAACTTGACGACTTACAGGATTTTGAAGAAAGAGACCAGTTTAATGGTACTTTTTTTGAAAAATGGGACGATGATTCATGGAATATCGGATATTATGCCTGGAGTACAATTTCGCAAACTGTGGATTTAAATTTATATATATTTCCTGTTGTAGGTACGTCACCCAATTGCGGAACTTTACCTATTACACTTACCCAGTTTTCAGGTGAACGCCTTGCCGACAAAAATGTGCTTAAATGGGTTACACAAACCGAGCAAAACAGCAAAGGTTTTGAACTACAGCGTTCGGCAGATGGGATTAACTTTTCTACTTTACAATTTTTGCAATCTAAAGCAGGTAGTGGTTTCAGTACATCTAATTTAACATACACCTTCGACGATGTAAAAGCGTTTAAAGGCAATAATTATTACAGGTTAAAACAAGTAGATAAGGATGGCAAATTCACTTTTTCAAGCATCGTTATTTTAAAAGGAGGCAAAGCGGTTGCTATGGAATTAAACAATCTCTATCCTAACCCGGCTAAGAGTAATGTGAGTATGGTAATTTCATCGCCTGTTAATACTAAAGTAACCGTGATGATTTCTGATTTAACCGGCCGCCTGTTTATGCAAAAAAATGAGCAGGTAATAAGTGGAGAGAATACCCTGAAAGTAAACGTTGAGAAAATTTCTTCTGGTACTTATTTTATAAAAGTTGTTTGTGCCGATGGTTGCGAAACCGGGGTGCAAAAATTTGTAAAGCAATAATTTAAGAAACAAATTTTATTAAAAGCTGTCTTTTTAAGACGGCTTTTTTTTGGTTCAAAATGTTTCTTTAAAATAATGTTGACCAACCTTATTAATTAAACAAGGAATGATACTGTTATTTGCGGGCCTCCAGAACTTTGTTTTTTGCTTTTGCCGGCCTTGAAATACTATTAGCATTTCTCTTTACTTCAGGGGCCACCTCCGTAGGTTCATTTAACTCAATAGAATTTTGTAAATAGGACTCCTTACTTTGTTGCCGGGCAGTAATTACGAAAAAGGCGATAATGGTAGAGGCTAAAAAAATAACTAATAATGAAAGAAATGTTTTAGATATTTTATCGGGTTTACCTAAAGTGGTTTTTTTAAAATAGGGTGCAGGATAATTTTTTTGATTCAAAAAAAGATTGCTTAAAATTACCCTTTGATGTTTTTTTTGAGTGAACATGCTGCTTGTATTTATAAGTTCCAATGTTCATATTCAAACACCCTGCCATAAGGCTATTTTTTAATATTTTAATTTTTTGTGGGTTGATTTATAAACTTTTATAAGCATTTACTTTATTGCCGGGATTTAAAAAAACGTTGAAAATTTAGCCCCGATTGAAGTGGAAAGCCCGCACCCCGCCCCGCGGGGGAGGACTTGCAACGGAAAGCGGGACCACTGAAGATTATTGTACAAATGCTGTGCTTCACCTTGTCTTAAAACCATTCTATAGCCAGGTTGCCCGAATTTTTGTTTTAAGTAAACGTTCATATTTAATCTTAATAATTATGCTTTGAGGCATTAAAGCATGCAGGAATTAGATAATTAATGAACCTCTGCAATAATTGAATTCATATTTTTTTTGCCGGGTAAACCACCTTTGTACTTTCATTTTAATAGCAGATAATTATCTTCGCCGTCCTTATGGAAGCAAAGAAGTTAATTGTAATGAGTGGTATTCGCCCAACGGGATTTTTGCATTTGGGCAATTATTTTGGAGCCATCCGCAATTATGTGCGCATGCAAAACGAGTTTGATTGTTTTTTTATGGTGGCCGACCTACATTCGCTCACCACGCATCCCGACACTAAGGAATTAAAATTAAACGTTCACAGGGTTTTGGCTGAAAATATTGCATGTGGATTAGATCCTGAAAAAGTTGCTTTATATTGCCAGAGCCATGTTTATGAAACCTCCGAATTATACTTATACCTTAATATGCTTGCTTATGTGGGTGAGCTGGAAAAAACGGTTACTTTTAAAGAAAAGGTGCGACAACACCCACAAAATGTTAATGCAGGCTTACTTACCTACCCGGTTTTGCAGGCGGCCGATATATTAATACATCGGGCAAGCCTGGTACCTGTTGGTAAAGACCAGGAGCAACATCTTGAAATGGCCCGCAATTTTGCAAAACGATTTAACCACCGCTATGGTGAGGTTTTACCCGAGCCTATGGCATTTAATTATACCGAAGAACTGGTTAAAGTGCCCAGCCTTGATAATACAGGTAAAATGAGTAAGAGTATAAACCAGATGGCAACTTTGTACCTGGCTGATAGCGATGATTTAATACGCAAAAAGGTGATGAAGGCCAAAACAGATGGTGGACCTACGGAACCGCATACCCCCAAGCCCGATTATATTGATAACCTGTTTAACCTAATGAAACTGGTTAGCGCCGGTGAGGTGATAAACAAATTTGAAGACGATTATAATAATTGTGTTATCCGGTATGGCGATATGAAAAAGCAATTGGCCGAAGATATGGCTGCATTTATTTCGCCTATTCGCCAAAAAGTTGATACAATATTGGCGGATGAACCTTACCTGAAACGGGTAATGGAAATGGGTGCCGAAAAAGCAAGCAAAAGTTCAAAAGCAACGATGCAACTGGTTAGGCAGGTAATGGGTCTTAACTATTATTGATCGTTCGCTGAAGAAAAAAGATGGTTCAAAAACGTTCAAACAAATGCTACTTTAAACAACTATATTCGGTTTTTGTAGCCCGTATTGCTAATGCCGGTTTGCCCGGTTGTTACCTCGGTCTGCTGACCTTGAATAAATAATTTTATGTCGAAGACAAAAAAACCAAAACATATAGCAGTTGCCGGCAATATTGGCGCAGGTAAAACTACATTAACCGAAGCGTTAAGTAAACATTATAAATGGATCCCTCAATTTGAGGATGTTGCCAACAATCCTTACCTCAACGATTTTTACGACGATATGCCGCGATGGAGTTTTAACCTGCAGATTTATTTTTTAAACAGTCGGCTTAACCAGTTATTGGAAATCCAGCGCGGAACCGAAACCATTATACAGGATAGAACGATTTACGAAGATGCAAATATTTTTGCTCCCAAC
>JBBSJX010000062.1:0-14052 GCA_038256825.1 Chitinophagales bacterium | reverse complement strand
CCTGTTGTAAATGCTGGAAGCAATTTTACCATTCCCATTTCAACTCCTTTTATGCTAACCGGTTCAGCTACCGATGGCAATGGGGATCCATTAACCTATAACTGGGAACAAAATGACCTTGGGCCAGCCGGCAACTGGAATGCCCCTTCAGAAAATGCACCGATTTTTCGCTCTTTTACTTCCAAAACCTCACCTATCCGCATGTTCCCCTCCGTTTTGGACCTGGTAAATAATACCGTAACCATTGGTGAAATATTACCTTCCTACGCCAGGAACCTCCAATTCAGGCTAACCGCCAGGGACAACCGGGCAGGTAGTGGTGGCCAATGTTCAGCAGAAATGAATATTGCAGTTGTTAACAACGGCGGAGCTTTTTCGGTAACCAATCCTAACACCTCCACAACCTGGGATGCCGGTGATTTTAAAACCATTTCCTGGAATGTTGCCAATACAAATGTGGCACCCATCAACTGTACTAATGTTAGTATACAACTATCAACCGATGGTGGCCAAACCTTTCCCATTGAGTTATTTGCAAGTACGCCCAATGATGGTTCAGAAGAAATACAAGTGCCTAATAATTTAACCAGCAGTGCCCGAATCAGGGTAATGGCAGTTAACAATATCTTTTTCGATATTTCAAATACTAATTTCACTATACGCAACGCTCCTACACCTGATTTTGTTTTTAACAATCCGGCATCTGTTTTAGATTGCTCGGGAACCGATGCTACTACCACGCTAAAAACAGGTTCATTAGGTGGATACAATACACCTATTAATTTATCTGCATCAGGAAACCCGGCCGGAACTGTAGTAGTATTTAGTTCCAACCCCGTAAACCCATCCAATACAACCCAAATTACTTTACAGGGTACTGCTGAAATGGGAATTTATAATGTTACCATTACCGGCATTTCCGGGGCAAAATTAAAAACCAGGGTTATCCAGTTTAGGTTGGGAACCCCCGATCAATCCCCAGCATTATCGCTGCCCGCAAATAATGCAGTTGCTATCAATTTAAACCCACAGTTTTCGTGGCAATCCGTAATGGGGGCAACCGCTTATAACCTTTTAATTTCTTCAACCAATGCTTTTGCTGATACTATTCAAAGTATCCAGGGTATAGCAGCCACTACCCACCAATTAACCAACCCGCTGGCCAACGATAACAGGTTTTTCTGGAGGGTTTCCGCCGTAAACAGTTGCGGGGCAGGCCCTTCCTCCGCAGTCTTTACATTTGTAACCATAGCCAAAATTTGTGATGATACCATCTACAGTAAAAATGTTCCGGTAACAATTCCTACCACCATATCTACCACAACGTCAGCCCTTACTATTCCTTTTGGCGGAATAATAACCGATGTAGATGTAGTAAGTTTAAAGGGGAGCCATACAAAAGTGGGAGACATAGTGGTTTCAATAACCAGCCCCGGTGGTACTGTTGCAAATTTGTTTAGTTCCATCTGTAACACAGCCCAGGGTTTTGATTTAAATTTTGACGACCAGGCCGCCGCAGGTTCCATTACCTGTCCCCCAACAGGAGGCCAGGTAACACGTCCACTACAGTCATTATCAACATTTAATAACCAAAACAGTACAGGCACCTGGACGCTAACTGTGAAAGACAATATATTAGGTAACGGCGGCACGCTGGAGAGCTGGGGACTAAAAATATGTGTGCTTGCTCCCGTGTATACTTTTACAGGTTCAGGAAATTGGTCGGATGTGGCCAATTGGAAAAATAATTTAATGCCACCTGCTACCCTTGCTGCCGGTAATTTTATAGTGATCGATCCGGCTTCAGGTTCATGTATTATGGATGTGCCCGTAACTATTGCCCAGGGAGGAAGATTTATGGTAAAACCCGGAAAAACGCTTGAGGTAAACACCAACTTTATTTTTCAATAAATAAAAAGCCACTTACTTTAAACGGTAAATGGCTTTTTATATTCTTTAATAAGTAGTGAGTTAAACCCCAAATTGTTTCAGGTGATGATCCAGGTGTTTATAAAACATATTATTCCATTCGGTGGAGGTTAATTTGCCAAAAGAGAGCGATTCCCTGTTTTCAAAATAACCTTTACCTACCTGTTGGGTTTTATTAATATAGTTGTCCAACCTTTTTTTCTCTGTTTCAAATTCTTTTTTATCTTTTATTACAAAAGCAGGAGCGGTTTGCATATTATGTTTATAAGGGGTTTCATCCGTTACTTTACTTTTTATAAACGTCTTTAAAATTATTTTCATGAACACATTGGGTTTTGGATGAATGTTTTCAAATGCCATCTCGTACGTTACGTTGCAATGAGCAAGCATTTGAGCAACATTCATTTTGCCCCATACCTGCGGTGTAGTTGGTAATAAGGTATTTATCCGTAAAATTAAATGGTCGGCAACCGACCTATCAAAAATATTTGGTAATGCCATGTTTTATAAGGTTTAAATAATTGAGAATTAAATATAGCAACTCTTCGTTGTTAAAATTGCGGCTAATATATTGCTCCCCTTCTGACATCATGTCACCATCCCATCATTTTATCTTATTTTTGCAACCTAAATTTTATCAAAGGGATGGAAACGTTGGAATTAACTTCAAAAATACACAACGAGGCGCGGCAGGGAGAAGTTTTTGCACCCTTTAAGCAAGATCCTAATAAGTTTAAAAAGCGTTTTTTAATTGAAAGCTATGGCTGTGCTATGAATTTTGCCGACAGTGAAATTGTAGCATCTTTATTAAACAAAGAAGGCTTTGGGGCAACAAAAAATATTGATGAGGCTGATTTAATTTTACTCAACACCTGCTCCATCCGCGAAAAAGCGGAGCAAACCATACGTAAACGACTTACTGAATTTAAGAAAGTAAAAATGGCCCGCCCCGGAGTTTTGGTAGGCATATTAGGCTGTATGGCCGAAAGATTAAAAAGTAATTTACTTGAGGAAGAGAAATTAGTGGATATGGTGGTTGGCCCTGATGCTTACCGCACTTTGCCCGGTTTAATTGAAGAAGCTGGTACAGGACAAAAAGCAGTGAATGTGCTCCTGAGCCGAGATGAAACTTATGCCGATATTTCACCCGTAAGGCTTGACAGTAATGGAATAACCGCCTTTGTAAGCATTATGCGCGGTTGTAATAATATGTGTAGTTTTTGCGTGGTTCCCTTTACCCGTGGCAGGGAACGCAGCCGCGAGTCACAATCCATAATTGATGAATGTAGAAATTTATACGAACGTGGATTTAAAGAAGTAACGCTGTTGGGCCAGAATGTGGATAGCTATTATTTTACACCACAGGTAGCCAAAAAAGATGCTGCAGAAGGCACTTCGTTTAAAGAAGATGGCATCCCTGTAACTTTTGCTAAGTTGTTAGAGCAGGTAGCTTTGATCAGTCCCCAATTACGCGTTAGGTTTAGCACATCGCACCCAAAAGATATAACGGATGATGTGTTGCACACCATGGCCCGGTACGAAAATATTTGTAAATACATACACCTTCCCGTACAAAGTGGCAGCACACGGGTGCTCCAGTTAATGAACCGTACTTATACCCGCGAATGGTATATGGCTAAAGTTAACCGCATAAGGGAAATTATGCCCGATTGCGGTATTACAAGCGATATTATTTCAGGCTTTTGTACCGAAACCGAAGAAGATCACCAGGATACGTTAAGCTTAATGGAATTAAGCAGGTACGATATGAGCTACATGTATTTTTATAGCGAACGCCCCGGCACCCTTGCCGCTCGTCGTTATACGGATGATGTACCCTTGGAAATTAAAAAAAGAAGGTTAGACGAAATAGTAAAATTACAGAACAAGCTTTCGCAGCAAAGTTATAAGGGTGATATTGGCAAAACATATAAAGTATTAATCGAGGGCAATTCAAAGCGCAGTGATGAGGCATGGTCGGGCAAAACCAGCCAGAGTAAAGTATTGGTATTTGCCAAGCAAAACCATTCCTACAAAAAAGGTGATTATGCAATGGTAAAAGTTACGCACTCCACAGGGGGCACACTTATTGGAGAAATCGTGTAGAATAAGTTTTTATTTTATGGCTTCGGCTGGTTGCTACTATTAAACATTCTTGCGTCGCACTCTTGTACTTATACAACTATATGCAACTATATGCAACTACTAATAAAATTTGTACAGGCACTAAAATCAAAAGCCTTTATTACCCAAACATTATAAAAGCTAACCCGATGCCAATAGATTTAAAGATAAAGTGATTGCGACGCAACGATGATGCTATGAAACACATAAGCTGGTATAACAAAAACAGGCGAATTAAAATTGTACAATGGAATTACAATCAATAAAAAACAGGTTTGGAATAATAGGAAACTCTCCCGCATTAAACCACGCATTAAATGTGGCCGTGCAGGTAGCCAACACCGATTTAAGTGTATTGATTGTGGGCGAAAGCGGAGTGGGTAAAGAAGTGTTTTCACAAATCATACATGCATTATCATCGCGCAAACACAATCCTTTTATTGCCGTAAACTGTGGCGCCATACCCGAAGGCACCATTGACTCGGAGCTTTTTGGCCACGAAAAAGGATCGTTTACAGGGGCAGTGGATAGCAGGAAAGGGTATTTTGAAACCGTAAGCGGCGGTACCATTTTTCTGGATGAAATTGGTGAAATGCCTTTAGGAACGCAGGCCCGGTTGCTGCGTGTTTTGGAAACCGGCGAATTTATAAGGGTGGGTTCATCAAAAGTGCAGAAAACGGATGTACGTGTAATTGCCGCAACCAACCGCGAGTTGCTAGAGTTTACCCAAAAAGGAAAGTTTAGAGAAGACCTTTACTATCGTTTAAGTACAGTGCCCATAAGGGTTCCATCGCTTCGCGACCGTAAAGAAGATATTGGTATTTTGTTTAGAAAATTTGTGGTTGATTTTGCTGAACGCTATAAAACAACCCCGGTTCAACTGGACGAAGAAGCTCGCAACCTGCTTGTAAATTACCCCTGGAAAGGTAATGTGCGTGAGTTGAAAAATATTGCAGAACAAATTTCGGTTTTGAGTACCGAAAAAAATATTGCGCTAAACGACCTGCAGAAATTTTTACCGGAAGCAGCCAATTATAACAGGTTACCCGTTCTATCGCATGCAAGTATGCAACAGCAACAGCAATTAATGGGCAACGAATTTGCCAACGAACGGGAGATTTTGTACAAGCTTTTTTTTGATATGAAAAAAGATGTGACAGAACTGAAAAAGATGTTTTTAGAAATCCTTCAAAATCCTTCGAATGCCCACGAAGCGGCTGCTTTTGCCAGGGAAGCCATCATGCACGATTTTTCGAACAATGGAGATCATAATGAGCACAAGCCGGCTACGCTTTCCTCATCATCCGCCGGCAGTAATAACCAGCCAACCATTTACCACGACGATATTCACCAGCATGAAGAAGTGGAGGAGTCGTTGAATATTATGGATAAGGAAAAAGAACTGATTATAAAGGCGCTTAAAAAACATAAAGGCAAACGAAAAGATGCATCATCGGATTTGGGCATTAGCGAACGAACTCTTTACCGTAAGCTGAAGGAATACGATATCGACGAATAAATCTTGTAAAAAATACCTAACCTATCAAACCATAGTTGTGTTTAAACATATAACAGCACCTTTTAAAAATAGTCTTCTTATACTCTGCAGTGTAATGGTTTTGGCATCCTGCAAAATCTATACATTTAATAGTGCCAGCATTCCGCCTGAGGTTAAAACGGTAAAAATTGGTTTTATCGAAAACAAGGCGCGGTACATTAATCCCCAGTTAAGCCCAAAACTAACCGACCGGCTACAGCAAAAAATTGTAGGTCAAACCCGCCTTACCCGAACCAATAACGATAATGCCCATTATATTATTAACGGCTATATTTCAGAATACAATGTATCCACTGCAGGTATTTCGGGCCAGCAAGTGGCTACCAACCGTTTAACAGTTGGTGTACATATAACTTTTGTAAATACGCTCACCGAAAAAACCGAAGAAATAGATGTTTCCAGGAACTTCGACTTTTCGGCTAATCTTTCTTTACCACAGGCAGAAACACAGTTGTCGGAGGAGATTACGCGAAATTTAACCGATGAAATTTTCAACCGTATTTTTTCCAATTGGTAACGTAATCGTACTTTCACCGCATGAATGCATCTGTTGAAAAATGTTTATTAAACCTTTGCGAAAGCGATAAAATTGACCGGGTATCACAGGAAACGCTTACAGCGCTAACTGATAAATATCCCTACTTTTCTATTGGTCAAATGCTGCTTTCAAAAAAAATGCAGTCACAGCAAAGCCCGGCTTTTCTTTCCCAGGTTCAAAAAACAGCACTCTTTTTTAATAATCCTTCCTGGTTACATTTCCAGTTGCTCAACCAGGTGCCATCCATTACGGTAGAACCTTACGAACCTGCCGGCAAAGAAGAATTTTTACACACTGCCGGAGATTATTTAAACTTAATAGAAGAAAATTTGCCAGTGTATGGTACCACTGAAACAATGGAAGCAGAACCAAAAGTTATTTTAACTGATGGTGATGACAATGTTACTCCCGAAGCATTATTAGAAAGCGATACTACTTTGCATGGAAATAATGAAGCACCCATTAATGAAACCGGTTCTAGTGGTGATACAGCAAACGATCAATCATTAATCGAACTTTTACCGGGTGAAACTACCGGGGCGCCTGAAGATGAAAACACGGTGATTGAAAAAGATAAATTAGTTGAAAACATCCCCATAACCACAGAATTTTCTAAAGAAGAGCTTGATCATTCCGGTGAGTTAGCACATACTATTTTGGGAGTACCTGAACTTACCCAGGTTAACGACCAATTTAAGGTACCGGTTAAAACTACAGAAAATGAAACCGTACCCATTACCACTGAGTTTAGCCAGAAGGAAATTGAGATATCTGATGAACTCGCACACCAAACATTAAGCGGAGATGAATTGAAAGATGTTGATCAAGGTAAATTAATCGGACTTGAAGCTAAGGCTGAAGACATACCCATTACAGAAGCATTTAGCATCGAAGAAATTAATGATTCTGAAAAACTTGCACATAAAACGGTAGAGGATCCCGCAAAAATTAAATGGAAACTGGATCTCGCTAATCAATCTGAAGACGAAGCCGACGATGATACTACTATTGAACCTGGGGAGTTACCACATATTTCAGCCAGCTCGTTTAGTAGCGCAGAAATGCTAAAAAACATAAAATCCATTCTGGATACTCCTTTGGCTCCTGCAAAAGCGGGAACAGAAAACTCTTTAATACCGATTGATCCTTACCATACCGTTGATTATTTTGCTTCGCAAGGTATTAAACTGGTATTAGATAACAACCCGAATGACAAATTAGGCCGGCAGCTAAAAAGCTTTACCCAATGGCTAAAGCATATGAAAAAGCTGGGCCCTGAAGACAGCCTGAAGGATATAAAAGAAACTGAAGCGGAAGCAAAAATTAACAACATTGCAGATTCATCAAACAAAACAAAAGAAGTTGTAACCGAAGCCATGGCCGATGTTCTTATTAAACAGGGAAAGACGAACCAGGCCATTGAAGTTTACACTAAATTAAGTTTTTTGTATCCGGACAAAAGCACTTACTTTGCAAACCAAATTAAAAATTTAAAAGGAATTTAGATGACAACGCTTTTCTTTATATTAATTATAATCTGTGCTCTGGCTTTAGGATTTATCATATTAGTTCAAAACCCAAAAGGTGGTGGATTAGCAGGCAACATTGCCGGTTTCAACAACCAGTTTATGGGTGTTAAACAAACCAACGATGTTCTTGAAAAGGGTACCTGGATATTTTCAGCAATCATTGCAATTTTATGTTTATTCTCAACTTTCTTTATGAGTGGATCTACCAGCAATAACAACATCCTTGATAAAATAAACACCAACCAACAAACAATGCCTGCACAAACACCGGCACAATCTACCCCGGTACCGGCTCCTGCAAATCCTTAATTGTAATCTTATTATATTTAACAACCCTGCTTCAACGGCAGGGTTTTTTTGTTGAAATACGTTTGGTAATTAATCATACAGCCTAATGCTAAAAACGTTAGATGCTTCATTCAACCCGTAAAAAACTTTGATCGATCAATTAACTTTACTCAAATTTTATTATTCAAAATAGACCGGTTTTCAAATTAAAATATTTATGAAGAAGATTCTTTTAGTACTCTTTTTAATACTGATATTGGTTGGCGCCTGGGCAGGGTGGCTTTTATTTGGCAGCGGTACCAGCTTTAATAAGAAATCAAAATCACTTTATATACATACAGGTAAAAACAACAGGGAGACAATTATAAATTCCTTAGAAGATGATATAATTGCGCATCCTACAGCCTTTAATCTGGTTGCAAACCAATTGGATATCTGGCAAAAAGTAAAACCGGGCAGGTTCGAAATAAAAAAAGGTCAGAGCATTTACAGTATTGCCAAAATGTTGCGCAATAACAGGCAAACACCAGTAAAACTGGTCATCAATAAACTAAGAACATTAGAAGACCTGGCACATATCATTGGTAAAAACTTTGAAACAGATTCCCTGGAAGTCATTTCATTTTTAAAAAATCAGGACAGCCTTGCACAGTTTAATACGGATACCAATACAGCCATGACCATGGTGATCCCAAACACCTATAATATTTACTGGAACAGCACCACCGGAAAAATTTTAGATAGGTTAAACAGCGAAAAACAGGGTTTCTGGAAAAAAAATGAACGCTTGCAAAAAGCCGAAAAAATGTCGCTAACCCCCAACCAGGTGTATACCATAGCATCCATAGTGGAAGAAGAAACCAATAAGAATGATGAAAAAGGAAATGTTGCCAGCGTATATATAAACCGGTACGAAAAAGGGATGCCGTTGGGTGCAGACCCAACTATAAAATTTGCTTTGAAGGATTTTGGATTAAAGCGTATCTATTTTAAACACCTGGCGGTAAAATCACCATACAATACTTATAAAAACAAAGGTTTACCTCCCGGCCCCATAGCTACTCCATCACCAAAAACAATTGATGCCGTTTTAAATGCACCAAAAACCGATTACCTTTTTTTTGTAGCCAAAAGCGACTTTTCGGGTTACCACACTTTTAGCCGCAATTTTGCCGAGCACAAAAAATATGCAGCCGAATATCAAAAAGCCCTCAACGAAATGATTTTAAGAAAACAACAAGCGCAAGAAAAAAAGTGACCAAGTTAGAACGTATAATATTACGATCGCAACCGGTTGCTTATATAATTTATAAAAGCAAACAAATAATATTGCCCGGATTTTACGGAGTACCCTTATACGATTCCGGGGTATTTTTTATAAAACAAGTAAATGAAGTTGATCTTAATGAACGCGCCTCTGCAGTAGCTTTTAATTTTATCATGGCAATACCGGCTGCATGTATCTGCCTGTTTACTTTGGTACCCTATCTTCCCGTTTCCAAACAGTTTACAAAGGAGTTATTGCAACTCACCCGCGATATTTCGCCCAATCAAAACATATATAATTTTGTAAGCAGCTTTCTTGATGACTTTCTTAACACCCAGCGGGGCGGGCTATTATCCTTCGGTTTTTTATTGGTAATTTATTATGCTTCTAATGCAATGCTCACCATCATTCGCACATTCGATAAATCAATTTACCAACACGAGCGTAAGCAAAATTTTATAAGAAAACGTTGGAAAGCAATTAAACTTACATTAGTAGTACTGGGTTTGCTAATGGTAATGATCATGGTATTAATAGGCCAGGATTATCTTTTTACGGCAACAATGAATTGGTTAAATGTAGAAGCAACGGGTGAAGTCTGGTTTAAAATCCTGCGATGGATGATTACCCTGGCGCTTTTTTACTACGGCATTTCACTTATTTATAAGTTAGGCCCTTCAGTAAAAAAAAGGTGGTCCACCTTTACACCCGGGGCTACTTTAGCTACCGTACTTACCATTTTAACCACCTGGGGCTTTTCGTATTGGGTAAACAATTTCAGCAGCTACAACAAGGTTTATGGTTCTATAGGTACCGTACTTATTTTAATGCTGCTTATCTACATTAACTCTATGATTTTGTTGGTAGGTTTTGAATTAAATGTTAGCATTACTTACCTGAAAGCCGAAGCGGAAGAACGTAAGAAAAAAGAGCTTAGTCACCTTATTCAGATTGATAATGATGATAAGCCCAATAAGTAAAATAAGTGGTATTGGGTTTTGGTTACCAGCCGTATATTTTCAATTGTGCATCGTTGCCACGCTCGGTTCAAAGACAGTTTTTCAAAGCAACGGGATAATTTACCCTGAATTTTTCGAATTGGAAAAAGCTTCAAAAGCATTTCCAATTTTAGTAGACGGCCTCTTAAAAATAGCGTTAATAAATTTTCAATAACTGGCGTTAAGATAACAACAGGTGTTAATAAAGCCGGGTAATCTTATCAGCTAGTAAGACGCACTTTTGCCTTATAATACAACAATGCTGTAACTTGTTTGATTTTAGACAGGCGTTCAAAATTTTAGCTGTTTTTAAGTAGCCTTGATAATTTTGTTACTTTTTGCATCAAGGCAAAAAGTAAAGAATTCAGCAGGTCTATTTAATAAGTTTTTCCAACTCAACATCAAGTCTTTGCTCAGTTAACTGGCTGTCAAAAAATTCGTAATATTTTTTGGAATTATCAATAAAAATGGAAGCAGGTATAGCCCCGGTCCATTTTTTTTCAATGGCCGGTAAAAAGTATTCCGGATCTGTTTCGTTTAAATAAAGGATTTCACTTTTATACCCTTTCTTAGTAACAAATTCAGTTACCGTTTTAGGGAAAGCATCAGGATAATCAATGCTTACCAATACCAGTTTTATAAGTTTGGGCGATGCTGCAACCTTGCTTTCAAAATAGGGAATTTCGCGTATACAGGGGCCACACCACGATGCCCAAAAATTAATGATCATTGGCCCTGTGCTGTTAGCTATCATAGCTTTCACCTCTTTAGCCGATACTTTTTTTATAACTAGGCCACCTTGCTGTGCAAAAGCACTGGTTATAATAAAACAACAAATAATTAATCCCGATAATTTCTTCATATTAATCCTCCATTAAGTTTATATCTTCTTCTTTAAATCCCCATTCGTTTAACAAGGCGTTTCTATGCTCCTCTGGCAACGTGGGTTGATCGTAATGTCCTGCAACTGTTTTTTGCCGGTAAGCTTCGTAAATGGTAACGGCACATGCAACCGAAATATTCAGGCTCCTGATAATTCCCTGCTGAGGAATTACAAAATTACCGTCAGATAATTCTATTACTTCTTCGCTTACCCCGGTATGTTCATTTCCAAATATAAGTGCCATGCTTCCAGTAAAATCCACTTCGTATAAACCTACGGAATTAGGGGCGAGATGAGTTGTTAATATGGTTTTATAGTTTTTACGCAGTTCGGCAAAACATGCCTGCGTATTTACAAACTGGTGGGTGGTGAGCCATTTATAAGCGCTGCTGCTACTTCTGAAACCCCAGCGTTTATGAGGTGCTATCCGGGTATTTAATATATAAACATCCTGTATGCCCACTGCATCGCAGGTGCGCAATACCGCTGATACGTTATGAGGATCAAAAACATTTTCGAGTACTACTGTGAGATTGCCCTGGCGCTTATTTAAAACATGGGTAAGTTTTTCTCTTCTTTCGGGTGTCATGCATTTTAAATTGTCGCTGGCAAAGCTATCATTACATAAATAAAAACAAACCGTAAAAATTGTAAAAATAAAAATAGCTAAACCTGCAAAATAGCATACCGGCTGCGTAGCGCTAAAAAGTACAAGAGTGCGAACCGCCAGCAGTCGGTCAGGCTGCAAGTAAAGCCTGGACCTGGAATAATGCCGGCTACCAAAATAAATCCCTATTTCAGCAGGTTTAAATCGGGCTGGGCATATTTATAAACCTTAAAATAAATGGTGGTTTTAGTTTGGTAAACACCTTCAATTTGCGAGATAAGGTTTACAAACTCCACCAGGTGATCGTTATTGCGACACATTACGTCCACCTCCAGGTCATAATCACCCGAGGTCATGGCAAGAAAACTCACCTCGGGAAATTTGGCCACCTGCAGGGCAACATTTTCTTTTAAAGTAGCTGGCCGCACAAAAACTGCAATATGCGCATAGGAATGAAAACCTACCTTATCGGGGTTAACCCTGCCTATTATATTTATGGTGCCATCGGAAATTAATTTATTAAACCGGGTTCGGATGGTACCGATAGAAACTTTTAATTTTTCAGCTATTACCGTAAACGACATTCTTCCATCGTCCTGAAGGCACGATAAAATATCAAAATCCATTTCATCCAAACCATTTTTCATTCCGTTATTCATAGTGCTAATAACTTTAGGGTAAACAAAAATGATGAAAATTAATAAAAAAACTATTTTTTAATTAACCTTTAATCCATTATTTTTATTTTTAAACAAATAAAATGCAAATATTGCAATCTATAAATTATCATAATGAAATACGCTCCTATTCAAAACTTTATTAATGGTCGGTTTGTAAACGCCACTACTTCCCGAACCTTGGATGTTATTTCCCCTATTGATGGCACACTGCTTTCTATGGTTCCTATGTCGGGTAACGATGATTTACATATTGCAGTTGTAGCTGCACGTGCTGCCTTTCATAACTGGAGCAGAACCCCCATTAAAGAAAGGGTACAAGTGTTTTTTAAATACAAAACATTATTAGAAAAAAACCTGCAGGAATTGGCGGCTTTATGCAGCGAAGAAAATGGAAAAACCCTGGGTGAATCCATAGCAGAAATAGAAAAGTGCATAGAGTTGACTGAATTCGCAACCTCTCTCCCACAGTTAGTAACCGGCGAAATTTTAGAAGTAAGCCGCGGGGTGGAATGCAGAACTGAACATGTGCCGCTGGGTGTTGTTGCATCCATTGTTCCTTTTAATTTTCCCAGCATGGTTCCTAACTGGACCTTGCCGAATGCGATTGCATTAGGTAATTGTATGATCATGAAACCATCGGAAAAAGTGCCTTTGAGCTGTGGAAGAATCGCAGAGCTTTTAAAAGAGGCGGGATTGCCTGATGGCGTATTCAACATTGTTCATGGTGATGTAGAAATAGTGGAAGCTATTTGCGATCATCCCGGCATAGAAGCGGTTTCATTTGTTGGTTCTACTAAAGTTGCAAAGATCGTTTACCAGCGAGCTACTCAAAATTACAAGCGATGTCTTGCTTTGGGTGGTGCAAAAAATCACCTGATGGTAATGCCAGATGCCATCCCCGGCATGACTGCACAAAACGTAGCAGCAAGTATGAGTGGTTGTGCAGGACAACGATGCATGGCTGCAAGTGCGATGATAGGTGTAGGTGATGTAGACCATATTATTGGTAAAATATGTGATGAAGCCAAAAAGATAATTCCCGGTGAAAATCTTGGCGCAGTAATAAACAAGGAGAGCAAAGACAAAATAGAAAAATATATAACCGAAGCTGAACAGCAAGGTGCAAAAATATTGGTTGACGGTCGTGGTGTAAAAGTGAAAGGCAAGGAAGATGGAACTTATGTAGGCCCAACTGTAATTGATTATGTAACCCCTGAAATGTCAGTTGCAACGGAAGAAATTTTCGGGCCGGTCATCAGCATCATGCGCACCAATACAGTTGACGAAGCTCTGGCTATTGAAAATGCAAATCCTTATGGAAATGCCGCTTCCGTGTTTACGCAAAATGGTGGAGTAGCGCGCTACATCATTGACCATGCAAGTGCAGGAATGATTGGTGTAAATGTAGGTGTGCCCGTGCCCCGCGAGCCTTTCAGCTTTGGTGGTTGGAACGAGAGTAAATTTGGTGTAGGCGATATAACTGGTAAGAGCTCTATAGAGTTTTGGACAAAGTTGAAGAAGAGTACGGTGAAGTGGAATCCTGAGGCTGGGGTCAATTGGATGAGTTGATCCCCGACTAGAGGGAGGAGGGAGTTTTGGGACGAGCAGTATAACAATATTCAACATTGTTGTGTCACTCACTTGTACTATT
>JBBSJX010000061.1:0-14133 GCA_038256825.1 Chitinophagales bacterium | reverse complement strand
GTGCCCCCGGGTTTAACCAGGTCAAATGCCTGACGTAACGCAGGGGCGGCTCCGGAAGCTTCAAAAATAATATCAAAACCGTCGGTGGTCATTTGCTTTACTTGCTCCACCAGATTATTATCTAAAGGATTTAAAACTTTGTCTACACCAACTGCTAAAGCCCCGGATCTTCTTTCTGCAATCGGATCACTAATAGTTAAAGGCAATGCGCCAAAAGCCTTAGCAACCAGCGCAGTCAGTAATCCTATGGTGCCCCCACCGGTAACTAAAACACTTTTACCCGAAACACTTTGGGCTTGTTTTACAGCATGCAATGCAACTGCTAAAGGTTCAATCATTGCGCCCAATCCATCATCCATTTTAGCGGGTAAAACATGACATTGATCCAGGCGAACGGAAACATACTCTGCCATGGCCCCGTTGGTTGGCGGATTGGTACTGCCACTACCCAACATAATTGTATTAGGGCATAAATTGCTACGACCACTTTTACAATAATTACAATACCCGCACGACCGGGCTGGGTTAACCGTAACCCTTGTTCCCACGGCAATGGATCCATTAATGTTTTCATGAACAGCTACTACCTCGCCAGTAAGTTCATGGCCTAAAATAAATGGACGGGTGGGAACAAAGCCACCGCAATATCCATGTTCGTAATAATGGAGGTCGGACCCACATATGCCTATCCTTTTGGTTCGTAACAGTACCATCCCTGGTAGTACTTCGGGTATATTTATATTTTCTAAACGTAAATCTTTGGCACCATGTAGTACAACCGATTTCATTAAATTATTCATCAGCATTGTTCGTCTGAATTAAAATAATAGGTTTGAGTTTAAAGATATAGAACAATGGAATAACCTGAATTTAAAACTCGTATTCATAAAAAAAGCCCCCGTGTTATGGGAGCTTTTTTTAATTCAATATGATATTTAATCTTCAGAACTTAAAAATGGATACTGGTAATTTACAGCGGGGTTAAATGTTTCTTTAATTGTACGGGCACTCAACCACCTGTACAAATTAATCATACTTCCAGCTTTGTCGTTGGTACCGCTGGCTCTTGCGCCTCCAAATGGTTGCTGGCCCACTACAGCCCCGGTTGGTTTATCGTTAATGTAAAAATTGCCTGCAGCATTTCTTAATTTCACTATAGCCAATTCTACGGCTGCCCTATCCTGCGATATAACTGCCCCTGTTAAAGCATAAGGCGATGTTTTATCCAGTATGTCAAGGGTTTCTTCATACTTGTCAGCATCATAAACATAAATGGTTAATACGGGTCCAAATATCTCCTCGCACATGGTTACATATTTTGGATCACGTGCTTCAATAACGGTTGGCTCTATAAAATATCCTTCTGTTTTATCACAGTTTCCACCCACCAAAATGGTGGCCTTCCTGTCTTTTTTAGCCTGGTCAATGTATCCTTTAATTTTATCAAAGCTCTTTTCGTCGATTACAGCATTCACAAAATTTCCAAAATCTTCTACGGTTCCAACGCTCATTGATTCAATTTGAGCAACCAACTTTCTTTTAATTTCTTCTGCAATATTGGATGGTAAATATGCCCTGGATGCAGCTGAACATTTTTGGCCCTGGTATTCAAACGCACCCCGAGCTAAAGCGGTAACCACCGTATCAACATCGGCACTTGCATGGGCAATTACAAAATCCTTTCCGCCGGTTTCTCCAACAATGCGTGGGTACGATTTATAAATACCAACATTTTCACCAATTGTCTTCCACATTTGATTAAACACCCCTGTTGAACCGGTAAAGTGTACGCCTCCAAAATCGGGATGCGAAAAACAAACGTTACCTAAGGTAGGTCCATCAACATAAACCAGGTTAATGACACCATCGGGTAAACCTGCTTCCTTTAAAACCCTCATAATCATTTGTGCAGAAAAAACCTGGGTATTTGCAGGTTTCCAAACAACTACGTTACCACACATAGCTGCACTGGTAGGTAAATTACCGGCTATGGCGGTAAAGTTGAATGGTGTAACTGCCAATACAAATCCTTCCAAAGCTCTCCACTCCATACGGTTGTGCATACCTGGTGCAGAAACGGGTTGTTGCTTATAGATTTCGCTTAAAAAGTGAACATTAAATCTCAGGAAATCAATGAACTCGCAGGCGCTGTCAATTTCTGCCTGGTAAGCATTCTTACTCTGGCCCAACATAGTGGTTCCATTAATGTAAAAACGATATTTAGTTGCAAATAAATCGGCTGCCTTTAAAAATATATGTGCCCTGAACTCCCAGCTACTGTTAGCCCAATCTTCTCTTGCCTTCATAGCTGCATCAATTGCTAAACGCACATGCTTTTCTTGGCCCTGGTGAAAATATCCAAGGGTATGGGCAATTTCATGTGGAGGATGTAATGCTACTTTATTTCCTGTTTTAACGGTTTTGCCGCCAATGTACATAGGTATATCAATGGCCTTTTTTTTCAATTCAGCCAATGCTTTTTTTATTCCTGCTCTTTCGGGGCTGCCTGGTGCATATTGAAGCACAGGTTCGTTTGCCGGCATGGGATAACTAAAATATCCGTGGTTCATAACTGTAATTTTAATTGGGCTGCAAATTAACCAAATAGCTTCAATTGAATTATTAATTGAACGCTAACTCCTGGCTGGTTAAAGAAAAAGATTAATGAAGTGAAGTATACTTTTAGAAAATCAAATAAACAATTCATAAAGGGACTTACTAATCCTTGGCAAACATCAAAATTTTTTAAACGAATAGAAGGATTTTTTTAATTGTATAGTAACATCATTAATCTTTATTTATATATTGTTAAAGCAAATTTTGTCTGCTATCTAAATTTTTCTTCATTAATAATACCTAATAAACCAGTGTATATGAACAATGATAATAGCCAGAACCCTACCGAACTTATTAACCCATTGTCGGAAAAAGAAATAAAAGTTCCCCCTTTTACTAACCCTTATAATACTGAACAACTTACAGATGATTCGCCGGTTGCGTATAAAATAAATAAGTTAGATATTATTAATAAAGCCCGTGGTATTTTACGGGGAGAGCGAACTTTAAATAGTGCAGAACTGGGTACTTTAATAAAAGAGTTGGTAAAGCTTGACCAGTTTTCGTATGCAACTGAAGTTTTGCTGGTAAAAATGAAATGGGACGAAGAAAATGGTAAAACCATTCAGGAAAAGGATTATGAAAACCTGGCTAAATTTATATATAAAGACCACTCGCTCCCCTCAGCATTCAAATTTAAAAAAGCTTTACAGGAACTTACCAGCCACGAAAATATATCTGCAACAAAAAGATGTGAAACCTTAGGTTTAGCCGGTGCCATTTATAAACGCAAGTGGCAGTTTGATCACCAATTTAAAAACCTGATAGTTTCCCGGTACTATTACAAAAAAGGATATGAATTATGGAAGGAATTTATTAAAGATCCCTCTAACCCCGATCATAAAGTAAATGAAGACGAAAATGGTTTTAACGCCATCAATTACGCCTATATAAATGAGTTGATGGCTATTGATAAATTAGAAGAACACGGGCGGGTAACGGGCCTAAGTGGAAGTATTTCGGAAAGTTTAAAAGAAGCCCACGATACACGGATGTATATTCTGGACCAATTTGTGAAAGATGCGTTTACATCCAATGCTGAATTATTAAAACCAGGTTGTGCCCCCTGGATTATTGCAACCGTGGCCGAAGCTTATTTTGGCCTGTGTTATTATGACCATGCATTGATCTTTTCTCAAAAATATATCAATCATCCTGACGTTCAGCCTTGGGAAAAAAGAACATTCAGCCAGCAATTATATTCTATCTCCTACCTGCAATTTTTCCTAAAAAGTTTTAACGATGAAATTGACTATTCGCAAAGCGCGTTTGGTGAATTTCCGCATAAACTGTCGGGCAAAATAAATGTTGATGGAATTAACAACTGCTTACTTGTTGTAAAAAATGCAACCACACAAAAAAAGCCGCTTGCAAAAAAGGAGGTTGATAAAGAAGATAAGCAGGGAATAGCCTTATCAGGCGGAGGTTTTAGAGCAGCGTTTTTTCACATTGGTGTTTTTGCAGCCCTGGCCGAAAAAAATTTATTAAAAGATATCGAAGTGATTTCCTGCGTTTCAGGTGGCTCTATTATTGGCGCTTTTTACTACCTGAAATTGAAAAAGCTTTTGGAAACAAAAAATGATGATGAGATTACCCGGAAGGATTATATACAACTGGTGCAGGAAATGGAAACAGCGTTTTTAAGCGGTGTACAGAATAATCTGCGTATGATGATTTTCAGCGACTTTAGCAGCAACCTCAAAATGTTTAATAGAGATTATTCACGATCGCACCGCCTGGGCGAACTTTATGAGGAGTTTTTATTTAAAGATTTGATCACCGTTAAACGGTCGGAACAAGAAATAACAGAAGGAAAGAAGGACGGGGAAATTTATATGTCGGACCTTTTTATTAAAACCAAAGATGCACCCCCCGATTTTTCGGTTGCAGTGGATAACTGGAAACGCACCAACAGGATACCACAACTGGTATTAAATGCAACCAGTTTAAACACCGGGCATAACTGGCAGTTTACCGCTTCGTGGATGGGCGAACCGCCGGGAAACATTCAACCAGATATTGATGTAAAGCCCCGGTTACGCCGTATGTATTACGAGGAAGCTCCCGGTAACTATAAAAATTTCAGGTTGGGTTTTGCGGTGGCAGCTTCCAGTTGCGTGCCGGTAATGTTTAAACCTTTGCCCATGTTTGATTTGTATCCCGGTATCGATCTGCAATTAATTGATGGAGGCGTGCAGGACAACCAGGGTATTGGAGCATTAATTGAACAGGAATGCCGTAACATGATTATAAGCGATGGAAGTGGCCAGATGCCTACCAATAATGTAGCCACTAAAACCAATGCGAACCTTTTTTTCAGGTCCGATACCATTTTGCAGGAACGCCTTCGCGAACTGCAGTTTCTCGACATTAAACAACGAAATGCTTCCACCCAGGTTAATAAATTGGTTACAGCGCATTTAAAAAGCGACCTGGAAAACAGGCCCATTAACTGGAAATATTGCACTGATCCGCCACGCACCATTTTATATGAAAATGTGAACGATAGCAGCGACCTTACACGCTACGGAATTTTGCGAAACGTTCAGTTACTCCTGTCCGAAATCAGGACCGATCTTGATTCATTTAACGATAAGGAAGCGCTGGCCTTAATGTATTCAGGCTATGCACAAATTAATTTTGAATACAAAAAACAGTCGTTTGATAATAATATTCCCGAAGAAAATCTATGGGAATTCACACGTATAAAACCAATTGTTACGCAGCCTAACCTGGCTGCCGAAAATGAAAAATTATTTAAAGTGGCCCGGCGTGTGCCGTTTAAAGTTTTTTATTTAAGCGACACTGTTAAATGGATCGTATTAATAATTGCAGCCATACCACTGCTGTTTTTAGTTTACGTGTTATTTACTAACTGGGATAACGCAATGGATTATTCGCTAATAAACATTACAGTTAAAGTAATGCTGTGGACCCTTTTAATTTTTTTAGTGGGCCTGGTTTCAAAAGTGTTGGCAACCTTACTAAATATAAAATCGGTTATACGTAAAAAAGTAGCCTTTTTCCTGCTGCTAGTGGTTGGGTTTATAGTAAGTAATATTTATTTAAAGCTGTTAAATCCTATTTACAATAAATTTGGAGCTTTTAAAAAGTAAGGTTACCTAAACACAATAATTAGTTACATCTATTGTTTAATTTTTTTTTGTTACCAGCTATCGTAGTTATAGCAACATCCTTGTGTCACTCACTTTTACATTTGTACTATTAGCATCTTTTTTTTGAAAATTATTTTATTATGTTTCCTATTGGTTTTGCCGTACAAATGAGTGACACAACGATGCTAAATTGAAAAGCTACTGCCCGCTACCATAAACAAAAAAAATACTTACAGCAAGCCACTTAATTATTTCGTCAACCTTGTTGTGAATAACTATTTGTGGTTTGCTGACTTGCTCACATTTATAAAAGTCAAAAAATTAATGGCCTTACTTTGTCGTTCTTGGTAAAATTGAATGATGCTAATAAAAACAATGACTTTTGTGGTGTTGCTAATAATGATGCAACAGGTAAATGCTCAGTTTTATAAAACGATACTTCCCTCTCCCGAATTTAATAGTGCGCTTGAAAAAATTGTGCGTGATTTCAGGTATAATTTTGAGAATATAGCCGGCGAAAAAATTTCGGGTAATGGTGAAGTTGAAAACTATCAATCGAATGTTCAGTTACCCGGAGCAATTAACTGTGTTATTAACCGATATCATTCAGTTTACGATACCACTGCAAGCTGGCAGGGAATTTTATACGAAGGCGAAGATTATGAAGAGGCGAAAAAAGTTTATAAAAATACTTTCCGGCTGTTGAATAAAAGTAAAATGCAATTAATTGACAGAAGTGTTACCGGTTTTTCGGGAGAATTACAAACCCCAACAGATAACGTTCGGTTTACGGTTAGTGCTTTGCAACTAGACCATTTTGACCCGCGTTATAAGCGTTTTACAGCCGAAGTGGAATTGGTTAGCAGTTATAACGGATGGTTGGTAAAAGTTAATTTTTTTAATAAAAAACCGGACACAGAATTTTGATAAACCGGTTATGAATTGCTGTATCAAGTTATTATCTTAGTTGTGTAAAAAGCTGTCGGCAAAAAATTATTTTATCATGCAGCCATTAATTTAAAGTGGCGCTATTTACTAACTGTTACTTTTATAAAGTAACAGCTATCAATAAGAACCAACAAACAATTTAAAAACGACTGCTTCTAAAATGTTTCATCATCTAACTACTATTATAGATGACTACACTTGAAAAAAATAAAGAGATCGTATTACGGTTTAATATGGAGTTTATCCAGGATGGAAACATGGATACGTTTAATGAATTGGTTTCATCGGATTTTAATATTCAAACATTGCCCCCCGGCATGCCTAATGGCCCTGATGGGATTCTGTTCTTTTTCAATAAGTTTATAAAAACATCCTTTCAACATTTAAAAGTAGAAATACACGACATAGTAGCTGAAGACGATAAAGTAATTACACGTAAAACTTTTTATGCAATTCACACAAATACTTTTTTAGAAGTGCCTGCTACCAATAGAAGAGTTATGATGGAAGTGATGGATATTACCCGCGTGGAAGATGGCAAACTGGTAGAACACTGGAATGTTTTAGATTGGGGCTATGTGATGGCACAGATTATTGCCAGATAAGTTTACAAAAAAAATGATTTGATAGATGGCTATAGTAACTTAAATGATACTTTACTGCCTATTGTATTAATTAATGGCAGTTGATACATTTCTTTATATTTGGGCAAAATCAACCAAATACATTATTCACCTGCACAAAACCGGCGCTAATCTTTCCAGTTACCTATGAATTTTATCACTTACATCCGTGCTTTAATAAAAGTGAAATACGAGATTGGAGTGCAGCGCAAATTCAACAAAGCTTTCCTTGTTCCTTATATGCACCAACTGGAAACCCAATATGGTGGCCGGTTTCCACCGGAGCAGGTTAAGAAAATTTTAAACTATTACGGACTTTTTATTCCTTCAGTTCTTTGTGCCAGTTATATGCGTTTGTATGGTAAAAAGCTTACTGCCGAAGAACGCACAAGGGTAACACTGTTTGGTATACTTACCCCTGTTGGCGACGATCTTTTTGATATTGATAAACTGGATGTGGAAAGCATCAGGGCAATTACTTTTAATCCCAACAAGTATGAAGCAACAACTTTTTCAGCAAAAGTTGCCAAAAAAATACAAGGATTTTTACTGGAAAATGTACCACACAACAGTGAGTATATTCAATCTTCCAAAAATGTTTTTGAAATACAATTAGCCACCATAAAGCAAACCAACCCAGCAATAACAACTGCAGAGATAGAAGAAATTACAGATGCTAAAGGTGGTTATTCAGTAATTATTTACCACCAAACCCTCAACGAAACAGCTTTGCAGGATATGGAAAAAGCTTTGTTTAAAATTGGGGGATTAATGCAGTTTGCCAACGATTGCTTTGATATTCATAAAGATATTCACGAAGGAATTTTTACCCTTGCCAGCCGTTGCAATGACTATAACCAGTTAAAAACATTATACCTCGAAAAAGTAAAGGAAGCAAACCATTTGGTAAAATTGCTACCCTACCCTGCTAAAAGAAAAAGCGAGTTTTTAATTATAATGCATGCAATTATAGCACAGGGATTGGTTGCAATTGATCAAATGATACGGTTACAACAAAAAATGGAAGGCCCGGTAAATTGCCTTGAACAACCCAGGAAGGAACTTATAACGGATATGCAAAAGCCTGCTAATATTGCCCGGTGGATGCGTTATGCTTACAAGCTTCCTAAGATGTAACTGTTTAAACAACCGATAATATGTTTTTTAGATTTTTGTTGATGGTATTGGTGTTGACGATGAATTTGGTAGTAAGCGCAAATGTTCCCGATAGTGTAATGATCAGCCAGATAATAAGAGAACTTGAACAGGAGCAACTATCAAAAACAGGCGATTTTGAAGATGGGATGTTTTACAGCTACAGGAAGTTTGCAGGATACCCACAACGCTTTACCCCTGATGAAAATATATTTTTCACAGCCATCCTTTCCTTCGCATTAAAAAATATGGCCTCTGAATTAAATGCAGCAAACAAATCAGCATGTAATAGAATAATTAGCAGGGCAGTTAAAGCATACCCTGCATTTCAAAACAAGGATAAATTACCTACTTATTTTTTTTGGAAGAAAGGATACCCGGTAATGCCCCACAGCCTTATAATAGGAAAAACAGGTAAAAAGTTAGCCGTATCAGAAGACCTTGACGATACGATTATGATATTTATGACCGACCAGCAGGAAGACTCAACCATAAAGAAGTTAAAAGTATTAATGGAGCAATCCAGCAATGGTAAAAGAAGGTTTACAAATACCACTTATAGGCAATACAAAAAGGTACCGGCATACACCACTTATTTTGGCAAAAACATGCTTGCGGATTTTGATTTCGCCGTTCAATGTAACATCGTTTACTTTTTAAAGGATCAGCAATTACCATTAAATAAATACGATTCAGCAACCATATTCTTACTGGAACAAATGATCAAAAACAGGGATTATGTTAACGACCCCACTTATATATCTCCTTACTATGTGCATACCCCCATTCTGTTATATCATATTACACGTTTGATGAGTAGGTTTAAAATTGAGGCGTTAGAACCTTACAGGAACCAGTTAATAGCAGATATAAAGATGGAATTAAAAAGAAGTTCCAATATAATGACAGACATTATATTGAATACTTCTTTATTGCGTTTGGGTTATAAACCGGAACCTTTACCTATCTCCGATCTGAACCATTTTAAAAATAGCAACCAGAACCAGTTTGTGTTTTACCAGGCCCGGGCGGCCATTCTTTTTCCCAACCCGTTTAAAAGAATATTCCTGGATTTTAGTATGCTTAAATACCATTACTTCTGCCCGGCTTACAACAAAACATTATTGTTAGAATACCTGGTGGAGAGAAATAAAGCAGGCTGATCATTTATACTTCCTTTTGCAACATAAGGTAAGCCTTCACAAAACCATCCAGTTCACCGTCCATCACGGGGCCCACATTTCCAACTTCATAATCGGTGCGGTGGTCTTTAATCATTTTATATGGATGAAATACATAACTCCTTATCTGGCTTCCCCACTCAATTTTTTTCTTATTGGAATTGGCAGCATTTTTCACTTCCTCCCGTTTGCGCATCTCTTCCTCGTACAATCGACTTTTAAGCATGGTCATCGCCTTTTCGCGGTTTTCACCCTGGGTACGCGCCTGCTGGCATTCAACTATAATTCCGGAGGGTTTGTGCGTTAACCGAACCGCAGTTTCCACTTTATTTACGTTTTGACCACCTGATCCACCACTCCTGAAAAAAGCCCATTCTACATCGGCCGGGTTAACTTCAATTTCAATGGTATCATCAATTAGCGGGTAAACATAAACACTGGCGAATGATGTATGTCGGCGGGCATTGCTATCGAAAGGTGAAATACGCACCAAACGGTGAACGCCGCTTTCGGCTTTTAAAAACCCATAAGCAAATGCACCATCAAATTGCAGTGTAGCGCTTTTTATTCCTGCACCATCACCTTCCTGCAAATCCAGTTCAGTTACGTTCCAACCTTGCTTTTGCCCGTACATGCGATACATGCGCAGCAACATTTCGGCCCAATCCTGGCTTTCAGTTCCGCCGGCGCCACTGTTAATTTGTACAATACCGGCTAACTCATCTTCGGGTTGATTTAGCGTGCTTTTAAATTCAGCCTCTTCAATAGCGTTAGTAGCCTGAGCATTGGCATCTTTAACTTCCTCTTCATTGGCTTCTCCTGATTTCCAGAAATCAAAGAGAACGGCAAAATCTTCCACCAGCGATTCCACTGAATGGTACATTTTAGTCCAATACTCGTTTACCTTAATTTCTTTTAGAATGCCTGTAGCCCGCACATTATCGTCCCAAAAGCCGGGCGAAAGTGAAAGTTGTTTATCATTTGTTATCTTTTCCTGCCGGTTATCGACGTCAAAGAAACCTCCTTAGGACACCTACGCGGTCCCTCATATCCTTAATTTGTTCTGTTGTCATAGCAGCAAATGTAAGTAAACACTCCTTACAGATTTTTTATAATGTTATCAAACAAATCAATCTCAGCTTTTATTTATACAAGCTGTTTTCATATTTTAAACTGGCTTAATCTTTGGTATTACAGCTTTTTAAACCAGGTTATAATTCCATGCATATAATTTTAAAGCAAATTTTCTTATCTCTTAATTTAATTGTTTGTGTAGCACAGCTTCATGCGCAAGACAAATGGGAATTGGCAAAAGATAAAAACGGGATCAAAGTATTTACTTCTAAAGATGGCAGTTCAAAATTTAAATCCATAAAAGTAGAAGCCGTATTGACAGGCACCCTTGAAAATTTACATTATATTCTGTCGGATGCTGCTACCAATAAAGATTGGATTTACGCAACAAAAGAATCCTACATTATTAAAAAGATTAGTTCAAATGAAGCTATATCTTATACTGAAACTATTTTGCCCTGGCCTGCAAGCAACCGCGATATTCCTATCAATATTATAATTAACCTCGACAGAAATAACAACTCAATGCAGGTTTCAGCTAAAGGCGTTCCCAATGCAATACCGGTAAAAAAAGGAATTGTACGCATTCCTTATTTCAACAGCTCGTGGAATGTAAAGTTTGATGGTAAAAATAAACTGCACATTAAATACTTTCTCGAAATGGATCCCGGGGGTTTGGTGCCGGCGTGGATCACTAATTTATTTATTGCTAAAGGCCCGTACGAAACCTTTAATAACCTTTCAGCTAAATTAAATTAGAGTGTAACTATTGTTGCGCCGGAGCTGTTTTCTTAATTTCTTTAATGAGTATTGTGCCCAGCTTACTTATATCTTTTGCGTTTTTTTTGTTCACGGTTATATCCAGGTTTCCTGCAAGAGTAGTCAGCCGTATTACCCTTGTCTTCTTAATACTTAAGTCAACAAGGTCTTTCATTCTTACAAGGTAATGATGTTGATACACCCTGGTTAAACCACCCTCATTTTCGGGTTGATTGCCAATGGAAGTAGCCGTTAAAATCAATCCATCCTCCATAAGAAAATACACAAAATCCTGTTTTCTGATGGCGCCAATACCCTTGCCATAGCCCACAATATTTACCAGGTAATGATCACCAACCGTCGAAAGTGAAATGCCCATTCCGTTGGTATAGGCAGCTTGCAGGCTTACAATACTCGTTTCAATATGTCTTTCGCCTGTAAAGCCATCAACTTCATTTAGTTTTATTTGCTGCGCTAAGCTCCAAAGCGGGCTTAACAATAAGGCTACAAAAAAGGGTTTCAGCATAACATCGCTTTTCAAAAAAAATACTTTGATTTTATTTTTGGTTACCGGCATTTTATGGTGTGGCGGCAGTTGTTGCGGCCTGACCGAACTACGGCGGTTCGCACAAGTTAACATTTGTTGGTTGCATCAACATATCAGTTCAATTTAGAAAACCTCCACATTTTTAAACAAGGTTTTATTTATAGTTTAGTTATTTATGTCGTGCTCAGTTATAGGCAAATGTACAAGAGTGCGACGCAACGAAGCTTAATAGTAGCAACATGCTAAGGCCAATAATATTTACATAAAAAGGAGTTGATTTTTTTAAGATTCAATTTGGTTGAGGCATATTTTAGTAGGATATTACCCATGATTTTTTTACTTGTTCCTCACATGGAAATTTCATTATTAAAAATAATATGAAAAAATACAACGTTGGTATAATAGGTTACGGTTGGGTTAGTACCGCCCACATTGCTGCTATCAATGCCTGCACCAATGCAGTGGTTACCGCTGTTTATTCATTGCGTAAACTGGACCCATCAGCATTAAGTAACCAATGGAATGTGCCGATAAAAGTTTACAGCGATCTAAATGAATTGCTTGCCGATAAAAGCATTGATATTGTTTCTGTTTGCGGTTATCCATACCAACATAAGGATCATGCATTAGCTGCCGCTGCTGCCGGCAAACATTTAATTATTGAAAAGCCATTAGCGCTGTCGTGGCAGGATTGTGTTGAAATTATAACAGCGGTAGAAAAGGCGGGTGTTAAAACCTGTATCTGTTTTGAGTGTAGATTTTCGAGCCAGTTTTTAACAACCAAAGCTGTAATTGATGAGGGACTTTTGGGTGACATTCATTATGGCGAAGTGGATTATTATCATGGTATTGGGCCCTGGTACAGCCCCTTTAGATGGAATATTCGTAAAGATGCCGGTGGTAGCTCGCTGTTAACTGCAGGTTGCCATGCCATGGATGCGTTGCTGCTTTGCATGGGCAACGATGTTGAGGAAGTTACCAGTATTGATACAAAATCGAAAAGTAAAATATTTGAACCCTACGAATACCCTACCAGCAGTGTAACCATTTTAAAGTTTGCCAATGGCACCATTGGTAAATGCGCGGCAATTATCGATTGTCTGCAACCTTATTATTTTCACACCCACCTGTGTGGTAGCGAAGGCAGTTTGCTCGACAATAAAATTAGCTCGGCCAGGTATGGAACGGAACGGAATGAATGGAAAACGCTGGATATGAAAATGCTGGACTCCGGCGATGTATCGGACCATGCTTACCAAAAGCAGTTTCAATCGTTTTTTGATGCGCTTGAAGATGGGAATGAAATGCCGCTGACCAGTATTCATGATGCCATAAAAACACATGAAGTAATTTTTGCTGCAGATGAATCTGCAATAACAGGGAAGTCAATAAAACTGAAATAAGCTCCTATTAAGCGGGATAATTTAAAAGGCTATGTTGCGTAGCTGTATGAAAATTGCGCCATATCCTGTTGAGATTGGATTGGGTATCGGCAGCTTCTAATCCGCAATAAGGAAACAAAGTGTCCACTACTTCTCTTGTTGTAGTGGCGAGCTTTCGGCTTACTTCGCTAAGCTGATTTAATATCGGCTCTGTGTTGGTTTTACCAATGGTTACCTGGTTATAAGCTTCCTGAACAACCTGGTAAAAAGATGCTCTCATTGATTCTAATTTAAAAGATGCCCTTTCAATTTTTCTGGAAAAATAGTCCAGGTGAGGTGATGAATGTTCTTGCTGCTTTCTTTCAACTAATTGTCTGGAAGCATCAATAAAGTTTCTGCATATTCCTGCTAAGTTTACCGCAAGGGTGGTTTCAGCAAACTGCAAAAAAGGAAAACGATACAATGGCTGTGGTAAAACAGCATGGTCGACCTGTAAATTAAAGCACCTGTTTTTAGGCACATTTTTATTTTGCACAGTAAAGCTATGGCTACCGGTTGCAATCATTCCCATACTATTCCAGCCTTTTATCAATTTAACCTCATTTTTTTTAAACCAAAACGACCGGATCAATGACTGGCCAGATTCATCCTTGAGTAAAACGCCGTTCTGTATTACCTGGCAATTGGCAGTAAAAAAATGAGCATGCAGGGCCCCCGTTGCATATTTCCAGT